>NZ_JBFUCY010000090.1:0-507 GCF_056404995.1 Mucilaginibacter sp. P2_A5 | reverse complement strand
GTAAAAAGGTTTTCTACCTTTGCAGACCCAAACGGAGGGTTGCTTTAAGGAGCAAAAGAAGTAAGAAGCTAAAGCGATTTTAGCGGATAAAAATGAAAAGTTAGGTGGATGCAAATCCAACAAAACATATAGCGGATTCGGATGATGAAGCGAGAAAGTTCTTTTAAGAAATAGAAAATCATGTAGAGTAACACGGGAGCAGAAAGCGGAAGGCGTAAAGCAGAAAGCGGGAGGCAAACGGGTTATGATAACAAAAAGTTAGATACTGTATAAAGATATAATTATATACAGATTCTATTATTAATAATAGGGTCAGTGACAAACTAGACATTTTACAATGGAGAGTTTGATCCTGGCTCAGGATGAACGCTAGCGGCAGGCCTAATACATGCAAGTCGGACGGGATAGGAGAGCTTGCTTTCCTTGAGAGTGGCGCACGGGTGCGTAACACGTATGTAACCTACCTTAATCAGGGGGATGTATGTAACCTACCTTAATCAGGGGGAT
>NZ_JBFUCY010000089.1:0-514 GCF_056404995.1 Mucilaginibacter sp. P2_A5 | reverse complement strand
CCGTTAATGGCGTGGCGCTGCTGATCGTTGGGTACATTGCCGGGGTTTGGGGCAACTAACTGAATGGTGGCCTTCGCGCCACCTTCCCTGATCACGCTCCATGCTTCCGGCGTATTCGGGTTGTCCTTAAATATCCTGTTCCTGATCAGCTCGGCATACAAACCCCCATCGTACGAATGGTTGATCTCTTCGGTCATCAACCCATACAGTTGCGGGCTTACGTTTGCGCCGGGCCTGGTTAAATCAAGCGTTAGCTTAGGGTTTTGCGCTTGTAAACTTGTTGTTGTGAACAGGAACAGGCACAAAATTGAAATGGGTAATAACTTTTTCATCATGAAAGTCTATATTATTTATTGTGTTTTTTACACTTATTTTTACAAGGCCAATGGGGTATTTCCATTGAAAATTGTTTCTGGGTTTATCGGTATTGAGTTTATTTAACCAGGATTTTTACTGTTTTTGAAATATTACGTGATGAATTACCTACCTGAAGAACAAACTCACCAGCTTCCAC
>NZ_JBFUCY010000088.1:0-533 GCF_056404995.1 Mucilaginibacter sp. P2_A5 | reverse complement strand
CAGTTAGTTTCGGACCTTCGAGGAAATTACCGCCGGGAAAACGTAAAAAACGGGGTTTCATATCGGCCAGTAATTTCATGATGTCTACCCGGTTCCCATTCGGGCGGTTATGATAGGTTGGCGGAAATAAAGAGACGAGGTTAAAATAATAAACCCCGGTGCGGTTTGTCGAAATAACAAAACGAGCGTCAGATGTTGGTTTAACACCGGCGCCTGTTATTAATTTGAGTTCATATTTTTTCCAAAAGGGGCTTTTTATCAAATTAATAACCCCCGAAGCATATACCGTTTTACCGTCGTTGCTTTCTATACTTACGGTTATGGGCCCGGCCGTGTTATCGGCAATTACCGGAACAGTAACTTTAGGCTTGGGCTCCCAGGGGCGAGGGGGAAATGGCTTGCTGTCCGTGCCCTTCATATAAAAAGAAGCGTTATAAGTTGTATTAGGCAAAACAGGTATGCCCCAATAACCTTCATTTGCAATACCGGCCCGGCCACCGCCGGTATCCACCATGAGTTTTAAACAGGTAGTT
>NZ_JBFUCY010000087.1:0-603 GCF_056404995.1 Mucilaginibacter sp. P2_A5 | reverse complement strand
ACTGCAAACTGAAAACAGCAAACTGCAAACTCATCTTAAGGGGGATTAGCTCAGCTGGCTAGAGCACCTGCCTTGCACGCAGGGGGTCAACGGTTCGAATCCGTTATTCTCCACCATGCCAGTTAGCAGAAGGCAGTTTACAGTGGGCAGTTAAAATAACTGCAAACTGAGAACGGCGAACTGCAAACTGACAAAACGTTCTTTGACATATTGGAAGAAGTAATAAAAAAGAGAAGACAACAGTATAGAGGACTGTTGCAGGCTTTTGAAGATTACGGAAAGGTAAAAAGGAAAAAGGCTTCGGTCTTGCTACTTGCTACTAAGTACTTGATACTAAAAACGGCAACAAGAATCAAAAAGCATACATACCGAGCAAAAGGCGGTATCGTAGAAGAAAGTAAGAAAGGGTACACGGGGGATGCCTTGGCTCTCAGAGGCGATGAAAGACGTGATAAGCTGCGATAAGCTACGGGGATCAGCAAATATGAATTGATCCGTAGATTTCTGAATGGGGAAACCTAACTATTTGAAGAATAGTTGCATAAATGCGCAAACCTGCTGAACTGAAACATCTAAGTAAGCAGAGGAAGAGAAAATAATAAT
>NZ_JBFUCY010000086.1:0-613 GCF_056404995.1 Mucilaginibacter sp. P2_A5 | reverse complement strand
CCATCGACCTGATCCATATTTACCTGGTAAACGAAGCCAAGAACCGCCTCACGGGCGATAACCAAAGCGTATCTGAAATAGCCTACCAGCTCGGGTTTGAAAACCTGCCCTATTTTTCAAGGCTTTTTAAAAAGGAAACGGGTATTAGCCCTAACCAGTTTAAAAAACAGCTGGTTAACTGAGATTGTTAAACTTGGAGTATCCATGTGCCTATAGTTATTATAGCGAAACTGTCCCCGCGGGGGTCTCTCGGAGAGGACCCAGCGGCTGCAGAGTGCAAAGTCGTAATTCCCGAAGCCGCGTTTATGCGAGGTGATTGGAACCTCAGGGTCCTCTCTGAGAGACCCTGAGGGGACGGGAATATTTTTTGATCATGCAGCATTTTAAAAACTTGGCCGATATGCACCGTTTCAACGGCTTTGCCCCGCCCGAGAACCCGCTCATCAGCGTACAAAGGTGCGTACACACCTGTTCGTTCGGCAACAGGGAGTTTACATCCGATTTTTATATGATTGGGTTTAAAAAACTGAAGTCGGGCGTTATTATGTACGGCCGCACCCGGTACGATCATGATAACGGCAGCATGATGTTTGTAAAACCCCGCCAGACCAGA
>NZ_JBFUCY010000085.1:0-650 GCF_056404995.1 Mucilaginibacter sp. P2_A5 | reverse complement strand
GAATATTATTCGGAAGATCCATATTTGAACAGCCTGCTGGCTGTCGGGGCTGTAAAAGGAATTCAAAGCCAGCATGTGGCAGCCTGTATAAAACATTTTGCCGCCAATAACCAGGAGCTTAACCGTGATAGCGTAAACACTATAGTTGATGAAAGGGCCTTGCGCGAAATCTATTTCCCGGCATTTAAAGCAGCCATACAGCAAGGGAATGCCTACACCATTATGTCGGCCTACAATAAGCTGAATGGCTATTGGTGTTCCGAGAATGACTATTTATTAAATAAAGTACTAAAAAAAGAATGGGGCTTTAAAGGAGTGGTCATGTCAGATTGGTCCGGGACACATCATACCGTTGCAGCGGCCAACAACGGGCTGGATATCGAGATGGGCTCAAGCGGGCCGTATGATCAGTGGTATTTTGCTAAGCCACTACTAAAAGCTGTTAAGGAAGGCCAGGTTTCGGTAAAAACAATTAACGATAAGGTGCGCAGGATTTTGTGGGTGATGTACCATACCTCCATGAGTACTAACCATCCCAAAGGATCTATCGCTACGCCGGCGCATACCAAAGCCGCATATGCTATTGCCTCGGAATCCATCGTTCTGCTAAAAAACGATAACCATTTGTTGCCTTTAAAAGCAGATAACAT
>NZ_JBFUCY010000084.1:0-736 GCF_056404995.1 Mucilaginibacter sp. P2_A5 | reverse complement strand
TCAGTATCTTAAAGAAGATTACCACATCGAACTTTAAGAATGATTCCCAAGGCTAAAGCACTCAAACTAATCGCTATCTATTTGCATATCTGCAAGTTACACGACGAAGAACTTCAATACTTATATCAAAGATACACGAATAATGATAAACCTGAATTTACAGATCAGGAAATGATAACTTTATATCTTTTTGTTGTCCAGCAGGAGCAAAGGTTTAAAGTTTCTCAGATATATGCTTTTGCGGATCAGTACATGCGTTCMTGGTTTCCTGCCTTACCTTCTTATCAGGCATTTAACAGAAGATTAAATCGTCTTAGCGAAGCTTTCAARTTAATAGCTGCCCGTTCGGTTTCAGATTTCATACCCTCGGATTGCAGGCTTGATATGAGCTTGCTTGATTCTATGCCCATTATTACCTGCTCTGGTAAACGAAGCGGAAAAGTGGCCACTGAAATTACCGACAAAGGATTTTGTGGCACCAAGTCCTTATATTATTATGGACTTAAGTTACATGCATTGGCTTTTTCCAGACCTAATAGAATGCCTTTTCCCGAACAAATTATCATCACTACCGCATCTGAGAGCGATTTGAACGTCTTTAAGCAGGATTGGGGCGGCATAACAAACCGGACCTTCTTTGGAGACAAAATATATCATGATATACCATACTTTAAAGACTTAGAAATAAAAGCAAACGCAACTATGCTTACACCTGTCAAAGCTGTAAAGTGTCAAG
>NZ_JBFUCY010000083.1:0-864 GCF_056404995.1 Mucilaginibacter sp. P2_A5 | reverse complement strand
ATACTGATATTTTACTTTACCCGAATTGATATAATCGAGGGCGGCAAATTCTATCGAAAAGATATTTTCGTCGTGATTAAGAACTATCGTATGTACTTCTGATATACTTTTTGGAAGGATAATATGGCCGTTAACCGCCTCATTTGCCGATATGCTCTTATTGAACAACTGAAAGTCGGTAAAGATTAATTGAGGCTTGGCGGTATCAGGTTCAATGCTTGCGGGGTCGAACAGATTAAAACCATCTGGGCCCGCAAATATCAATTCACCGGCGCGTGTTTTTAAAGCTGCATTTCTGTTAAACTCGCGGCCCTGCAAACCATCTGTATCGTCAAAGCTGTCGAAGTGAAAATTGAAAGAATCAGCTGTTGGTGTTAATCTGAGGCGGGCTAACCCGTTCGAAGTGCTTAACCACATTACCCCTTTGTTATCCTCCAACGTATTGGTCACTGAATTGGCCGGGAGCCCGCTTTTTTTTGTTAGCGAGATAATAGTGTTTGTTTTGCGATTCAACACACTCAATCCGCCCGCGGTCGCTATCCATATCAAACCCCGGCTATCCTCATTGATATTGCTTATTTCATTGTCAATTAAACCATCTTTTGCGGTATAGTGGCTTACCCGCCGGCCGTCCTTCCATATAACATCTACGACCCATCCTCCCCCTATCCAGATATTGCCATGTTTATCCTCGAAGATTGAGAATATTATTGTAGAGCTGATATCAGCCTGCGTTAATGGATGGTAAAATATTTTTTTTGCACGGTCGAAAATTTCGAGGCCCCCAAAAAGCGTTCCTATCCACAAACGGTGAGACGAGTCTTCCAAAATGCTAAATACCCGGTTATCAGCAATACTGGTGGC
>NZ_JBFUCY010000082.1:0-967 GCF_056404995.1 Mucilaginibacter sp. P2_A5 | reverse complement strand
CCCCGCGGGGACAGTTTCGCTATAATAACTATAGGCACATGGATACTCCAAGTTTAACAATCTCAGTTAACCAGCTGTTTTTTAAACTGGTTAGGGCTAATACCCGTTTCCTTTTTAAAAAGCCTTGAAAAATAGGGCAGGTTTTCAAACCCGAGCTGGTAGGCTATTTCAGATACGCTTTGGTTATCGCCCGTGAGGCGGTTCTTGGCTTCGTTTACCAGGTAAATATGGATCAGGTCGATGGCGGTTTTGCCGGTTTCCTGTTTCAGCAGGTCGCTCAGGTAACGGGGCGATAGGTTGAGGCGCGATGCCAGCATACTTACCGTGGGCAAGCCCTGGGTAGCCAATAAACCGTTTTTGAAATAGCCAGCCAAAGCATCATTAAATTTCGATATCGTTTTGCCCGAAAGCTCGCGCCGGTTTATAAACTGGCGCTTGTAAAACCGTTGCGAATATTTGAGCATCGAATCAATGTGTGTAAGCATAATGTCGCGGCTGTACTCATCGGTATTGTTGCGGTATTCGGCATCTATTTTATAATACAGGTCCCACATGGTTTGYTCTTCCTGYGGCGAAAGGTGCAGGGCCTCGTTGGCCTCGTAATCAAAAAAGGCGTATTTATTGATCTCGGTATGCAAAATATGACCGTTCAGAAAATCCTCGTGGATGAAGATGACAAAGGCATCGTCTTCATATTCAACGCCGTTAAATTCCATGATCTGGCGGGGTTTTACAAACATCATGCTGCCGTTATCATGATCGTACCGGGTGCGGCCGTACATAATAACGCCCGACTTCAGTTTTTTAAACCCAATCATATAAAAATCGGATGTAAACTCCCTGTTGCCGAACGAACAGGTGTGTACGCACCTTTGTACGCTGATGAGCGGGTTCTCGGGCGGGGCAAAGCCGTTGAAACGGTGCATATCGGCCAAGTTTTTAAAATGCTGCATGATCAAAAAATATT
>NZ_JBFUCY010000081.1:0-1056 GCF_056404995.1 Mucilaginibacter sp. P2_A5 | reverse complement strand
ATGCGAATCAAGGGTTAAAAAATAAGATAGATAAAAGCGGCAGCAATTTTTCCAAAAACGTGGACGAGTAATCCGTTAGTAGACCTGACTTTATTCGCTCGTTGTAAGTCTGTTTTTTCAATCAGCCAATTGAACAGGGATTCAATGGGTTGCCTGACGGTCGATACGGCAGCGTTAAATAGGTCATTTGCCGCTTTATCTCTTTGTTTAAGTACTTCAGCCTGATCTTTTATAGCTTTGACAGGTGTAAGCATAGTTGCGTTTGCATTTATTTCCAGGCTTTTAAAATATGCTTCATTGTGATAGATTTTATCTCCAAAAAAAGTACGGTTTGTTATAGCCCCCCAATCTTGCTTAAAGACATTCAGGTCGCTTTCAGATGCCGTAGTGATAACAATTTGTTCAGGAAAAGGCATTCTATTAGGTCTTGAAAAAGCAAGTGTATGCAGTTTAAGTCCATAATAATATAGGGACTTAGTACCGCAATATCCCTTGTCGGTAATTTCAGTAGCCACTTTTCCACYTCGTTTTCCGGAGCAAGTAATAATGGGCATAGAATCAAGCAAGCTGATATCAAGCCTGCAATCCGAAGGTATGAAATCAGAAACCGAGCGGGCCGCTATTAACTTGAATGCCTCGCTAAGTCGATTTAATCTCCTGTTAAATGCCTGATAAGAAGGCAAAGCAGGAAACCAGGAACGCATATACTGATCCGCAAAAGCATATATCTGAGAAACTTTAAACCTTTGTTCCTCCTGGACAACAAAAAGATATAAAGTCATCATTTCCTGATCGGTAAATTCAGGTTTATCATTATTGGTGTATCTTTGATATAAGTATTGAAGTTCTTCGTTATGTAACTTGCAGATATGTAAATAGATAGCGATTAGTCTAAGTGCTTTAGCCTTGGGAATCATTCTTAAAGTTTGATGTGGAAATCTTCTTTAAGATACTGATTTTCAAGGCTTTAAACAAATAAAATCACAAATAAAAAGCTCATAATCAGGTGTTTAATCCATAAAGTTTCTATAGCTTTTTAACCCTTGATTCGCATTA
>NZ_JBFUCY010000080.1:0-1147 GCF_056404995.1 Mucilaginibacter sp. P2_A5 | reverse complement strand
CAGGGCAAACGCATTAAAATTTCAGTAGCATAAGTAAATATTTAAGATCCCATGCGGCAATGTTCTTTTTTCTTCGGATACTGATGTTCTTCGTTTGATCATTTTTAAGTATATTTAAAGCTACCTTATTGATCAGGGAAAAGTTTTGGGCTGCGTGTTTGTTCCTTTTTCTGTCGGCATCTTCGTGAAAGACAACGTCAAGCGTCCAATGCAGCTTGTTTTCTATCGCCCAATGTCGCCGGATATTTTTCTGGTAGAAAGCGGCATCAGCAGATTTGCTTCCAATATAGTAACGAATTGAGTTCTCGGTTTTTCCGGTGGCTTTGAAACATCTTTCGCTTTCCATCTTTACTAAAACTTTTAAATTTGTCCACCTTTCAGGCGCTCCAATATGTGCTAAGTCCGTTATTATAGTGCATTTTCTGGTTTCTATCCGCCCATGATCAATATCAATAGTTTCATCATAGCCTGCCGTCTTTAAAAACCGGAATGAATCTTCTATATCCTGGTATAATGATGACTGGTTGTTTTTTACTGCCAGAAGATAATCTCCCTCACCTTTTATAATGCATGTAGCAATATCTTCCTGGCAACCCATAGCATCTATGCTGATGAGACAATCCTTTATAAGCAAGCTTTTTAACAGTTCGGGGATAGCCGTTATTTCATTGGATTTTTCGGTTACTTTTACTTGTCCGAAAACCATATTACTATCACTTGCCCAGGCACTTACCATATGTATCGGCGATTTTACCCCATGGCTTTTAGCGCCCCGTATGGTTTTTCCATCAATGCTGATTAGCTGGCCGATATGACCATCAAGAATAGAGTTCACCCAATTCCTGAAACATGCTTCAAATTTAACCGGATCCATGTTAGCAAATACCCGGTTAAAGGTATCATGCGAAGGAATCCCGTTAGGAAGTTCCAAAAAGGTTTTTAACCAGTCTTCTCTAACCACCCCGAAATCTTCGATGTCATTATAACTTTCAATACCACATAATGCAGCGGCTATAGTAATTGTAATGATATCTGTTAGTAGATGTTGCTTTTTTCTGTCAATGCGGAAGTCTTGCATTTCGCTAAAATAAGCGAAAATAGTACTTGTCTTATTTTTTGTATCCATCTGATTGTCAGATAAATATAC
>NZ_JBFUCY010000079.1:0-1321 GCF_056404995.1 Mucilaginibacter sp. P2_A5 | reverse complement strand
CGTGCCGTATTCTAGGTTTACCATATTTCCAAATTTAATTTAAAATAAGCTTTTTAAGCTGATCTCTTATAGTTATCCACATACATTTCACCTCTTTTTACCAGAGAGAACATACGTAATATCAGCTTGAATTTTACATTATTCAGCACCAGTGAATAGTTTTTGCTTTGAAGTTTACGCTTTGCATAGGCGCTTATTTCCAGATCATGTGTGATGGCCGTTTTGGCTGCTTGGTTCAGTTCCGATTTTAGTTCTTTTTGCGCCAAATGGCTTACCCGTTTTCGGCCTTTAATACTGGTACCCGAATCGTGGCCGAACGGGATCACGCCAACATATACACCGTATGACCGTGCATCTTTAAAACTGACAAAGTTCTCAGTGTAGGCTATTGTCATCCATCCGTTTACTTCCCCAATTCCCTTGATACTTGTTATTATCCGGTAGTTTTGCAACAGCTCCTCATTACTTTTGATCAATTCCCTGATCCTCCTTTCTACCTGGTCAATGTGCTTTTCATCTCCTTTTATCTTTGCCTGCGCAATACGGACAATCGTATCGGTCTCCTTTACTTCATAGATGTGTTTTCGTTCTTTTAAAGTGCTCATTAGCCCGGCCTTTTCCCTGATGAGCCTTTTACGGAAAGATAGGAGTTGCTTAAGGGTTAAGATATTCTTGTCCAGTGGTTTAGATGGCGACAACTTATGACTCTTTTCTTCACCATAGCGACCGATACGGAAAGAATCCGCTTTGTCATTTTTACCCCTGACCATACCCATGGATTGTTTAATTTCTAGTCCAGGTACCCGGCAATAGAGAATAGATTTCGATTCACAGAATTGCAGGAATCGATATTCGTACCCACCGGTATATTCCATCACCATTAATGTATCTTTCAGATCTATACCATTGGTTTTGCACCATTTCTGAAACTCAGCAAACCCTTTGGAGTTATTGTCAATTTTGATATGCAAATTCCGTTTTGCACAACTGATGTCAAGCGTTAACTTTGAAACATCGACACCTAAAATAACATTCCAGTTTTTCATACGTTTGTGTTTTAAGTATTCCAAATAAATTGCCTTTTGCCAATTACCTTTGTTGAAGCAAAGAGAGTATTCTAGCTGGGCCTTGGGCAATCATAAAAGGCAGGGACTAATACGGCACTTAGTTCTCAAAAACATAGGAGGTACGAAAGTTCACCCTGCCTTTTATAATAACGTTTTCCACAAAGTTTTTAGTTTTTAACACCCCCCAGACCCCCCATTTCAACAACAACAATATTTACTGATAAATTGTCTTTGTAAGACCAAAGGTAGGTACG
>NZ_JBFUCY010000078.1:0-1323 GCF_056404995.1 Mucilaginibacter sp. P2_A5 | reverse complement strand
AAAAAAATGTCATTTCCTTTGGTCTAAAGATAACAATATTAAGATTTGTTATTGTTAGAAACGGGGGGTGCAGGGGGGTGTTAAAAACTAAAAAGTTTGTGGATAACGTTAAATAAAAAGGCAGGGTGAACTTTTGTCATTTCTGGTTTTGGAGAACCTGCGTTCGTATTAGTTCCCTGCCTTTTAAGATTGCCCAAGGCCCAGCTAGAATAATTCTCTTGATTCATCAAAGGTAATTGGCAAAAGGCAATTTATTAACTTATTAAAACACAAACGTATGAAAACATGGAATGTTGTTTTAGGTGTCGATGTATCAAAAAAGACGGTCGATATCTGTTGGGCAGAGCAGAAGCTATTTCTTCAGGTGGACAATAAGAGTGAAGGATTCAGCAAGTTTAAAAAATGGTGTAAAGACAATCAGATCGATCTGCAAAAGACTTTTATTGTTCTGGAATATACCGGCGGTTATGAGTATCGGTTCATCCAGTTTTGTGAGTCTCAATCTATTGATTACCGTAGGGTACCAGGACTGGAGATTAAGAAATCGATGGGCATGACCAGGGGAAAGAGCGATAAGGCCGATGCTTTCCGTATCAGCCAATACGGAGAAGAAAAGATTAGGCGCCTTGAGCCTGATAAGCCACTGGATAAGAATATTTTAGAGCTTAAAACACTGCTTTCGTTCCGAAAAAGATTAGTTCGGGAAAGTGCCGGATACCAAAGCACCGTTAAGGAGCGGAAACACATGTATGAAGTAGATGATCAGGAGATGATCACTGCTATAGCCAATGAAAAGGTGGAAGCGAATGCGCAATATATCAGGAAAGTGGAGGAGCGGATAATGGAACTGATCAAAAGTAATGAGTCGATGCATTTCAACTACCTGATCATTACCAGTATTAGAGGGATCGGCCCGGTAAATGGATGGATGACGATAGCTTATACAGAGAACTTTACCAGTTTTCCAGATGCAAGACATTATGCGGTATATGTAGGAGTGATCCCATTTGAACATACTTCGGGCACAAGTATAAAAGGCCGAAGACGGACAAGTAACCTGGCTCAGAAAGAGCTAAAACAGGAACTTAACCAGGCAGCCAAAACGGCAATGCAATATGATCCAGAGATAAGGGCATATGCAGAGCGAAAAATGAAAAGTAAGGATTACGGATTGGTATTGAACAATATAAAATTCAAGCTGATCTTACGAATGTTTTCCCTGGTGAAAAGAGGCGTAAAATATGTGGAAAACTATAAAAGGGCAGCCTAAAAAATCTTTTTTGAATTAAATTTGGAATTATGCTAAACCTAGAATACGAACGA
>NZ_JBFUCY010000077.1:0-1334 GCF_056404995.1 Mucilaginibacter sp. P2_A5 | reverse complement strand
ACGTTTTTCTTTTTTTGCTTCTTTTTTTCTTTTTAAAAACGATAACGTTTTTGTGGACAACTAATCAGCCATGACCTCTTTTGCCGATCTTGTCGGAAAATAAGTCTTCCAGTTTCGCACAAGTTTTATTATCATACTATGAGCCAATGCTGGTGTAAGCATTGATATACTACTATGTGGCCTTAGATAGTTGTAAATGTTTATAGCCTTTGTTACCTCATTTCTTGCAGCATCCAGGTCTGTAAATACAGGCTTTAGTAATTCCATCTTTAAGATGCCGTTTACACGTTCAGCGATAGCGTTATCTCTCGGGTTACCACTTTGGGTCATGCTGATATTGATCTCACATTCTTTAAGGATATCCACATAATCTCCGCAGCAGTATTGTGATCCACGATCTGAATGATGAATAAGCCCCTCAATCTTTTTTCTGCCTCCTACAGCCATTTGCAGCGCCTGAACACAGCCATCAGCTTTGAGGCTGTTACTGACATGAAAACCAATGATCTTCCGGCTGTACGCGTCCGTTACTAAACTCAGAAAGGCATCTCTGTCACATAGCTCCAGGTACGTTATATCACTCACCCACAGTTGATCTGCCTTCGCAGGCACAAATTCTTTAATCAGATTGGGATGTTTCTTCATCCAATGATTGGAATCAGTTGTCCGGGGCTTGCCCCGGTGCCTTTTGTTCAACATACCATATTTGCCAAGCATCCTGAAAAAAGCATCCCTGCCCATATTTATAGCATGCTGCTTCATAAAAGGACCAATCAGAAAAAATAACTTTCGGCCGCCTATACGAGGTTGTATCTCCCGATAGTCTATCAGTTTTTGAATGATCAGTTCTTCTTGTAATGGTTCTTCTTCTTCTGAAAGACGGCGTTTATAATAAGCCTGACGGGTATAACCAGACAGTAAACATAGCCGGGTTAAACTTCCTCCCTGGCTTTGTTCTACTTTCATGACGGCCTGGTGCCAGCTTTTTTTCTGATGTTCGTGCCAAATTGTTCATCTGAAATATCTATTGTGGCCTCTAACAAACAGATATGAAGACGGGCCATCCGTAAAGCTTCCTGAAGTTCTTTAACCTCTGTTGGCATCTCATCTTTTCCTTTCGTGGCTTTTGATACTTCTAACATAGCCCGTTTACCCATCTCTTTCCTTTCCGCTATAACCCATCTTGATATTGCCGCACGGCTATATCCACTTTTCCTTGCCAATTTACGCATTGTCGTCCCACCTGCCAAGTATTCTATTACTACTTGCTCTTTCTCCGGTAATTTGTCCATTTTTTTGTCTTGATTGTGTAAACCCAGATCAGGACAAGTCAG
>NZ_JBFUCY010000076.1:0-1428 GCF_056404995.1 Mucilaginibacter sp. P2_A5 | reverse complement strand
AATATAAAGAGGGCATACTGGTTGGTTACCGCTGGTACGATACCAAGAAAATTCAACCGCAATTTCCTTTTGGTTATGGGCTTTCTTATACTGAATTTTCTGTCAGCAAACTTTCCACAGATAAATCAAGCTATAAAAAGGATGAAATCATCCACGCAAAATTCACTATCAAAAATAAAGGCAGCAGATCCGGGGCCGAAGTTGTGCAATTATATGTAAGCGATCCGGTTTGCTCGGTATTGCGCCCCGAAAAAGAGCTTAAAGGTTTTAAAAAGATATTTTTAAAGCACGGTGAAACGAAAACAGTTGAGCTGGATGTAAAAGTTGGGGATTTGGCTTTTTATGACGAAGCAAAAAAATCATGGAAAGTGGAAGCTGGTGAGTTTGTTCTTCAGGTAGGTAATTCATCACGTAATATTTCAAAAACAGTAAAAATCCTGGTTAAATAAACTCAATACCGATAAACCCAGAAACAATTTTCAATGGAAATACCCCATTGGCCTTGTAAAAATAAGTGTAAAAAACACAATAAATAATATAGACTTTCATGATGAAAAAGTTATTACCCATTTCAATTTTGTGCCTGTTCCTGTTTACTACAACAAGCGTGAAATCGCAAAACCCTAAGCTTATGCTTGATTTAACCAAGCCCGGCGCAAATGTAAGTCCGCAACTGTATGGGTTGATGACCGAAGAGATCAACCATTCGTACGATGGGGGTTTGTATGCCGAGCTGATCAGGAACAGGATATTTAAGGACAACCCGAATACGCCGGAAGCATGGAGCGTGATCAGGGAAGGTGGCGCGAAGGCCACCATTCAGTTAGTTGCCCCAAACCCCGGCAATGTACCCAACGATCAGCAGCGCCACGCCATTAACGGCGCGTTAACTACCTGTTTAAAACTCATGGTGGATACCGGCGGTGGCCGGGCCGGTATTGCAAATGAAGGTTATTGGGGCATACCTGTTTTGCCTAATACAACTTATAACGCTTCTTTTTATATGAAGGGCACGGACAGCAAGCCATTTCCCCCTCGCCCCTGGGAGCCCAAGCCTAAAGTTACTGTTCCGGTAATTGCCGATAACACGGCCGGGCCCATAACCGTAAGTATAGAAAGCAATGACGGTAAAACCGTATATGCTTCGGGAACTATTAATTTGATAAAAAGCGCCTTTTGGAAAAAATATGAACTCAAATTAATAACAGGCGCTGGTGTTAAACCAACATCTGACGCTCGTTTTGTTATTTCGACAAACCGCACCGGGGTTTATTATTTTAACCTCGTCTCTTTATTTCCGCCAACCTATCATAACCGCCCGAATGGGAACCGGGTAGACATCATGAAATTACTGGCCGATATGAAACCCCGTTTTTTACGTTTTCCCGGCGGTAATTTCCAATTTCCTCGAAGGTCCGAAACTAACTG
>NZ_JBFUCY010000075.1:0-1435 GCF_056404995.1 Mucilaginibacter sp. P2_A5 | reverse complement strand
GGATCAGTCCAAAAAGTTGGGGGAAAAGAAAAAAAGTATTTGTTTTGCGGTCAGAAAAACGAATACTAAAGCATTGCAGTCACCCCACGAAACCCTTGTCCGGCTGATCTTACCTGAAGGCCTTTTAGATTATTTTGAATTGATCAGTGTAGCTCAACTGAGCTCAGGACTTAACATTTACCTGGAAGAAAAGAATATTCCACCTGCCGGTTATGAAACGGTTAAGCTGGAGTCCAAAGGCTTTATGGCTGAGGTTAGTATTCAGGACTTTCCGATTCGCGGCCATAAGGTAAATCTGTGTATTAAAAGGCGCAGGTGGGAAGTGGTGGAAACCAAATCCATCATCACCAGAGACTGGAACTTAGTAAGAAAAGGAGCGCGAATGACCACGGAATTCGGCACTTTTTTAAAAGGTATATTTGGATAATCACCCAATCAGCTGCCATTTACTGGGCCGCTTATATGGCCTTGACGGCAAACGGCTACAGGCACAGTACAAAGATTTCCTGAGCGACTTTCATGGCTGGGATCAAAAGGAGCATGCGGATGAATGGCTGCTGTTTGCGGATAATATCGGCCCGTCATTAAGCATAGACGAAACAGCATTAACCAATGGTGAACTTTATACGATTGTCACCAATAAGGACGCCCATGGTGGCAAAAAGTCCATTGTGGCGATGATCAAAGGTACGCAAGCCGCCCAGATCATGGCTGTGTTGGAACGGATCCCACTTCGTAAAAGAAACCAGGTCAGGGAAGTAACGATGGATATGGCTGCTAATATGATCAAAGCGATCCGCCGGTGTTTTACGAATGCTGAACGGGTGATTGATCGCTTCCATGTACAGAAGCTGGCTTACGATGCGGTTCAGGAATTACGCATTAAGTACCGATGGGAGGCACTGGAAGCTGAAAATAAGGCGATAGAAACAGCTAAAAAAGACAAAAAGGTCTACGAACCGGAAGTGTTTGACAATGACGATACCTTAAAACAGCTACTGGCCCGGAGCAGGTACCTGTTGTTTAAGCATCCTTCTAAATGGCAGCCATCACAAAAAGAACGGGCCGATCTGCTCTTCCCGAGGTATCCGCTGTTGTACAAGGCCTATAACCTGTCCATTCGCTTAGGACAATTGTTCACGATCTGCAAAAATAAACAACAGGCTTTCAAGCGGCTGGCCATCTGGTATAACGATGTGGAAGAGTCGGGAATAGATGCTTTTAAAACGGTGGCAAGGTCTGTACAAACGCATTATGAATCGATCCTGAACTTCTTTAACAACAGAAGTACCAATGCCTCAGCAGAATCATTCAACGCCAAGATCAAAGCATTCAGGGCTACTTCAAGAGGTGTTAGAGATACTACCTTTTTCCTCTTCAGGCTCGCTAAAATATATGCTTAAACTGATCTTCCCCCAGAAATACGGCTTGATCC
>NZ_JBFUCY010000074.1:0-1439 GCF_056404995.1 Mucilaginibacter sp. P2_A5 | reverse complement strand
GGATCAAGCAGAAATCTTGTGGGGGAATAAAAAAAGTATTTGTTTTGTGGATATAACAATCAACACGAATACTCTTGTCAACTGCATACGAAACCCTCGTCCGTTTAATTTTACCAGAAGGTCTTTTAGAATATTTTGAACTTATGGATGTCCGTTCATCTGAGAGCGGGCAATTGAACATTTACCTGGAAGAAAAGAACCTTGCTCCGTCCGGTTACGATAAATCACAGTTGGAGTCGAAAGGCTTCTTACCGGAGACAGCTATTCAGGACTTTCCTATTCGGGGTCATAAAGTAGCGCTTTGCATTAAAAGGCGCAGATGGGAGGTAAAAGCGAGTGGTGAGATTATCACAAGAGACTGGGATTTAGTAAGAAAAGGTGCACGGATGACAACAGAATTCGGCACTTTTTTAAAAGGTATATTTGGATAATCACCCGATCAGCAGCCATTTATTAGGCCGGTTGTACCAGGTGGATGGCAAGCAACTTGGCCAGCAATATAAAGATCACCTGAGTGATTTCCATACCTGGGGCCAGAAAGATCATGCAGAGGAATGGATGTTATTTGCAGATAACATAGGCCCTTACCTGAGTATAGACGAAACAGCTTTAAGCAACGGAGAACTATATACCATTATTACCAACAAAGAAGCCAAAGGCGGAAAAAAGGCTATCGTGGCTATGATAAAAGGCACGCAGGCCGAACAGATCATGGCTGTACTGGAACGCATACCTGTCCGTAAAAGGAATAAGGTTAAGGAAGTAACGATGGATATGGCGGCTAACATGATCAAAGCTATCCGCAGATGTTTTTCTAATGCTGTGCGGGTTATTGACCGGTTCCATGTACAAAAGCTGGCTTATGACGCGGTTCAGGAAGCCAGGATCAAATATCGCTGGGAAGCATTAGAACAAGAGAGTAAAGCCATAGAGGAGGCTAAAAAGAATAAGCAAAGCCATCAGCCCGAAGTATTTACCAATGGTGATACTTTAAAGCAATTACTGGCCAGGAGCAGATATTTATTATTTAAGCACGCGGCCAAATGGACCGTATCACAAAAAGAAAGAGCAGACCTTCTTTTCCCGAGATATCCTTTATTGTTGAAAGCTTACAACCTATCCATTCGGTTGGGACAGATCTTCACTGTCTGCAAAGACAAGAAGCAGGCCTTCAAAAGACTGGCTATCTGGTATAACAACGTAGAAGAGGCAGGAATTGATGCTTTTAGAACCGTAGCAAGGTCTGTTCAAACTCATTATGAATCTATCTTAAACTTCTTCGATAACAGAAGTACTAACGCTTCGGCAGAATCTTTCAATGCTAAGGTCAAAGCTTTTAGAGCCACTTTAAGAGGCGTTAGAGATACTGCTTTCTTCCTATTCAGACTTGCTAAAATATATGCCTGACTTTTTTATCCCCCAACTTTTCGGACTGATCC
>NZ_JBFUCY010000073.1:0-1501 GCF_056404995.1 Mucilaginibacter sp. P2_A5 | reverse complement strand
GCTCCGACCGCTTGTAAGTACACGGTTTCAGGTTCTATTTCACTCCCCTGTTCGGGGTTCTTTTCACCTTTCCCTCACGGTACTGGTTCACTATCGGTCTCTCAGGAGTATTTAGCCTTACCGGATGGTGCCGGCAGATTCCCACAAGGCGTCTCCGACCTCGCGGTACTCAGGATACCACTATCCYATCATCCATTACCCGTACGCAGCTCTCATGCTCTATGGCCGGGTTTCCCACCCCGTTCCGGTTTTGTTTGATATTCATATTGTGGTCCTACAACCCCAATTATGCCGTAACATAATTGGTTTGGGCTTCTTCCCTTTCGCTCGCCACTACTCAGGAAATCATTATTATTTTCTCTTCCTCTGCTTACTTAGATGTTTCAGTTCAGCAGGTTTGCGCATTTATGCAACTATTCTTCAAATAGTTAGGTTTCCCCATTCAGAAATCTACGGATCAATTCATATTTGCTGATCCCCGTAGCTTATCGCAGCTTATCACGTCTTTCATCGCCTCTGAGAGCCAAGGCATCCCCCGTGTACCCTTTCTTACTTTCTTCTACTATACCGCCTTTTGCTCGGTATGTATGCTTTTTGATATGATTGCCGTTCATTGGTTCACTCGTTCATTAGTTCATTGGTATTGCTACCTCTTTACTTTTGTCCTCGTAATCCTTTAAAGCCAACAACCGTCTCTATACTGTTGTCTTCTCTTTTTTATTACTTCTTCCAATATGTCAAAGAACGATTTGTCAGTTTGCAGTTCGCCGTTCTCAGTTTGCAGTTATTTTAACTGCCCACTGTAAACTGCCTTCTGCTAACTGGCATGGTGGAGAATAACGGATTCGAACCGTTGACCCCCTGCGTGCAAGGCAGGTGCTCTAGCCAGCTGAGCTAATCCCCCTTAAGATGAGTTTGCAGTTTGCTGTTTTCAGTTTGCAGTTATTTACTGCCTACTGTSAACTGTTTACTGCCCACTCGCAGCTTCGCTGCGCTTGTAGTCCCGAGCAGATTTGAACTGCTGACCCCTACATTATCAGTGTAGTGCTCTAACCAAGCTGAGCTACAGGACTATATTTCAGTTTGCAGTTKTTAGTTTGCAGTTTGCAGCTTTTACTGCTTTGTAGTTAGCTCTTGTTGCCAACTGCTAACTGCTCTTTACTGCCCACTGTGAACTGCCAACTGTGTCCTCGCTCACCTTTCGGCTTCGCTCCACATAGATGGCTTCATCTTTTGGGTTTCCTTTTTTTGCGTTTAATTAGTGAAGGATTGAATTAGTGAGTTAGTGATTTATTGCCTGATGTTACTCATTCAACTTAATCAACCTAACCTAACTTAATCAACCAATCAACCAATTTTAAGAAATAATCATGTAGGTAACTTGTTACAATAACTTGTATCGATACTGCTCCAGAAAGGAGGTATTCCAGCCACACCTTCCGGTACGGCTACCTTGTTACGACTTAGCCCCAGTTACCGACTTTACCCTAGGACGCTCCTT
>NZ_JBFUCY010000072.1:0-1564 GCF_056404995.1 Mucilaginibacter sp. P2_A5 | reverse complement strand
CAGTTGCACATTGTGCTTTTTAGCTAATCTTTTCAATGATGCCATCTCTCTTTTCTTTAGTTGCTCTTCATAACGCTTAGTTCCCTCCTCCACGTACGCGGTTCCTTTGGTTAATGTATTGTAATAGGCTATAGCCAGCTTTCTGGCACCTGCTTTTATGGCTATTCCCGAATCTTTCCGGCCGCGAAGCTTTCTCATAAAACTACCGATGGCACTATCTTTACTTTTCAATAGTGATTGAGCGCACTGTTTGAAGATTTGTCCGGCAACATTGCAAGGCATACCTCTCACGTTTTTKTTCRTTTTTCCGCTTCGATGRCTTTTGGGYGATAGGCTAGCCCAGTTTACAAAGTTTTTAGCGGTAACAAAACGGCTCATATCCGTTCCTGTTTCGCCAATTAAACGCAATGCTGTATAGTCATTTATTCCGGGAATACTGGTAAGGTCTACGCCRTATAAACGGGCCATGGTAGCATGAAGCCCTTTTATTTTGGGTGCATGGTGCCGTATAGGTTTAGCTTTGCCTACGGCCACTTCTTCTTTGTCTTCACTTAGCTCATCCAGCAAGTGAGCTATTTCCTTATCAATCGTTTTTATTTGTTGCTGATGTATTTCCCAAAGCTTTAGGTTCTGTTCAAGCATAAACAAGTAAGTATCATTATATCGCCCCTCCAAAGCCTTTATTACTTTTTCACCTTTATACTTTTGAATACGGTCATCACAAAGACTAAGCAAATAAGCAGCATCACGGCTGCCCGATAATATGGCCTTGATCATATTGATCCCGCTGGTGCCATGGATCTGGCTAAGGACTTCCGGAAGCTTGATGTTCATCAGTTCCAGGCATTTTTGCATTTTATTAACATAGGTACTGCCCATGCTTATGATATCCAGCCGCTCACGGACTAAGTGACGAAGTTCCATGAACTTGCCTTGTGGAATGAAACTATGACGCAGGATACCAGCTGCAAATAGCTTTTGGATCCACTGACAGTCCCTTACGTCTGTTTTTCTCCCTTTTGTCTGTTTKGTTTCTTTAGGGTTGACCAGGCAAACCAGCATGCCAAGTTCTTCTAATAGAAAGTACAAAGCGATCCAGTACACCCCTGTTGCTTCCATCGCAACCTTTTTTATCCCCTTTTCCCGCAGATATATTGCACAGGCATAATAGCTTGATGTAAAGGTTTCAAAGGTGACCACTTCTTGCCCGTCCGGGGATACAAAAATTTGTTCCGCGCCGATATCAATACCKGCGACGTTTTCATGAACTGTTTCAAAAGTTGTTTCTTTTGCCATAACTTTGCTTTTAAGATTTAATAATTAAGCAACTTATGGCTCAGGAGAGCGATAGATAAAAAAGGCACGCTGCCATACGGGAATGCTGCTGATAACAGTATCACCAAAATGCTTACGCTATTTCCTGAAGCAAAACTCAGGGGCGGGTAAAAAACACCAGGAGCTAAACTGCTACGCTGCCATAAGTTGCTTTTCGCAAAATTCGGAAATAGCTTGTCATCTGCAATGCCATTATTTGTGCGCAAATAAAACTTACTCAGGATGACAG
>NZ_JBFUCY010000071.1:0-1728 GCF_056404995.1 Mucilaginibacter sp. P2_A5 | reverse complement strand
TAGGTTCGCTGCCAAATATTTTTTTAAAGGCGAAATCAACTAAAGGGTCAATGTATTTCCCGGTAACAGGAGGGTTATTGTTGGGCATAGCCAAATATAAAGGTTTATTCGTTATTCGCCACCACCACGAAGATAGCCCAGGCCGGCATAAAACGTCAAAGGTATGTAAACGGACAGTTGTGTTTGTTTTTCATCGCCCTTTTTCTCAAAGGGAGGAACGGCACATTTAATAGTAAATGGGCCGTTCCTCCGGAACTTTAAATAGGTATGGTTGCGTTGTCCACGGGTTGAAACCCGTGGCTAATAAATGCCCCGTCCGCTATGCGGACTTTGATAAGGGGGCAAAATACATACGGCAAGGCGACAAATTGACTGTGTTGTTTGACTTAGAGATGGAAACTTTCGGCTCAATTCTGAATGAATTGTATTATCGACCGTCTGTCCTCAATTCATCAAGTTTTCCCCAAGGGCGTAGCCCTGACACATTTTGTAGCAACGGGTTTCAACCCGTTGAATATAAATAGAGAATAGCAATTGAGTGCCATCGGCGCGGTTCATTTTAATCGCCCTGCATCTTAACAACAAGTAAACTGATTAAAAGGCATTTTGGGATTTGACATAAGTATGGCTTGTATCAAATCTGAAAATTATCGAATAGGATTTGGGGTTTCGAAATATAACACCCAATTAAATACTATAGCTTCTCTATCTCTTCAATAGGGAGCTTAGTGAATTTTACAATTTGGGCAATTGGAAGACCGTCTTTTTTCATTTCAGAAGCAATAGAAAGAGCTTCTTCATGCCTCGCTTTAGCCTCGGCAGTCGACACAGCATAATCCAGCACATTCTTATTATCCCATTTGTATTTTAAACTGCTATCGTACATTGTTTTTTCCTCCTTTGTCAAATTAGTATACTCCGCAATACTGAACAATTTTTCAAATATGGGTTTCCGAAGATAAACCGGAATTTTTTCCATCCGGCTCATGTTTTTTAACACATGAAGCCACCTGTCTAAATCTGTTTCCAGCTGACTATCCTCTTTCACAAATTTACTTAATTCTATATAAGTATACCCCAGTTTATCGTAAAATATTTCACCTGTATCTCTGTTGCACAGGCAAATATCATGCAGGTATGTATTTGGGGGGCTGTCTTCCAGGGTGAAATCTTCCAGCAGGGCAATTAAATATACTTCGACGATGTTGTAGCCCCAGGCACTCCGTTTGCCTTTCGGCGCCTGGTCACTTATGAGGCGCGAAGTATAAAATAAAGCCCTTTCTTTAAAATAGCCTTGTTTTGCCCGTTGTACCTCAATTAAAAAACGTTCGCCATTATCGCCTGTGCATAGCAAATCAAATATAGCAGCGCCTTCGTCTTTAATATCGCCGGGATGTTCATTTTTATTATAAACCAAATCTACAATATGCTTGCGCCCCCTGAACACTTCGTTTAAAAAAGCGATCAATAGATCCTTATTAGGTTCGCTGCCAAATATTTTTTTAAAGGCGAAATCAACTAAAGGGTCAATGTATTTCCCGGTAACAGGAGGGTTATTGTTGGGCATAGCCAAATATAAAGGTTTATTCGTTATTCGCCACCACCACGAAGATAGCCCAGGCCGGCATAAAACGTCAAAGGTATGTAAACGGACAGTTGTGTTTGTTTTTCATCGCCCTTTTTCTCAAAGGGAGGAACGGCACATTTAATAGTAAATGGGCCGTTCCT
>NZ_JBFUCY010000070.1:0-2076 GCF_056404995.1 Mucilaginibacter sp. P2_A5 | reverse complement strand
ACCTCACACCTCACACCTCACACCTCACACCTCACACCTCACACCTCACACCTCACACCTCACACCTCACACCTCACACCTCACACCTCACACCTCACACCTCACACCTCACACCTCACAACTCACAACTCACACCTCACAACTCACAACTCACAACTCACACCTCACACCTCACACCTCACAACTCACAACTCACAACTCACAACTCACAACTCACAACTCACAACTCACAACTCACAACTCACAACTCACAACTCACAACTCACAACTCACAACTCACAACTAAGCCCAAACAATACCGCCGTATTTGAGTTCAACTTATAATCAATATCAACAATATGGCTACTACAACAAGTTCATTTGAAAAAACTTTCTTTTTAGGGGGCGATTTCACTGTAAACCGCCTCGGCTTTGGCGCTATGCGCATTACCGGCCAGGGTATTTGGGGGCCACCCAACGATAAAAAAGAGTGCATTCGCGTGCTAAAGCGCGCGGTTGAGCTGGGCGTCAATTTTATTGATACCGCCGATAGCTACGGCCCCTATATATCTGAGCAACTGATTGCCGAAGCGCTTGTGCCCTACCCGGCCGACCTGGTGATAGGAACAAAAGGCGGGCTGCTGCGCACGGGCCCAAACGAATGGCCTATTGATTCATCGCCCGCGCATTTGATGCAGGCCCTGGAGGGCAGCCTTAAACGCCTGAAACTGCAAAGGATCGACTTATACCAGCTGCACCGCATCGACCCAAAAGTACCGGCGGAAAAATCATTCGAGTTTTTGCAAAAAGCACAGCAGGATGGCAAAATCAAACACATCGGCCTGTCGGAGGTTAGTGTTCAGGAAATTCAACTGGCACAACAGTTTTTCGACGTGGTATCGGTGCAAAACATGTACAGTGTTGATAACCGCAAATGGGAGGCCGAACTGGAATATACCCGCGAGCATAACATTGCATTTATCCCCTGGTTCCCGCTTGGTGGCGGCAACGTAAAGGGCGTAGAAGTATTGAAACGAGTGGCCGGTAAGCACGGCGCCACCATTCATCAAATTGCTTTAAGCTGGCTGTTAAACCACTCGCCCAATATATTGCTTATACCCGGTACTTCGAGTGTTGAACACCTGGAACAAAATATGAAAACAACCGGCATTCAACTATCCGAAGATGACATAGATGTGCTGAACAGCCTTGGCGAAGTGTAATTAATTTGCTATTTAAGGTTAAAAGCAAAAGGATGTGGTTAATTTTACCGCATCCTTTTGTTTTATAATAAAATGATAACCTGCACATGAAAACCAAAGAAGAAATACTAAACAGCTTTTACACTGCCGGCGCCAATGGCATGCCCGAAATATCTGCCCCCGACCTGCTGAAAGCTATGGAAGCCTATAAACAACAAGGTCTTGCAGATGCTTTTAACGCCGCCCGCAAACTTAAGGACGAATTTGCCCCGATACCCGATTACCAATTTAAAAACCTGGAAGATTATATAAAAAGTACCGAAATTAAAGTTGTTAAAAACGATAAGGACGAACTAAGCGAGCAAATAGCTTTAGTTGCCGACAGCGTTCTCCCAGCCTTTTTACCCGACGACCCCACCGTAACCGAATTTGCTTTTGATTTTAATATGATGGGCATCGGCTACACCGCGTTTTATTCTAAAGACGCCGAAGGCTACTGGCAAATGGCCCGCTGGCGGGTGGGAAGGGAATAGGCAGTGGGCAGTGGGCAGTGGGCAGTGGGGAAAGTTGACTTGACGAGGATTGTTTTAACTATTTAACATAATTGTGCACCTAAACGCCGGAGACGCAATTACGCGTCTCAGAACTGACTCGTCCTAAAATAAGTTGACAGTTTAAATAAAGATAATAATTTGTTATTGTTTGTCGTGTTGGAATGTGGGAAACCTCCTTAGGTTTTCCATATTTCAACACGTTTTTCTTTTTTTGCTTCTTTTTTTCTTTTTAAAAACGATAACGTTTTTGTGGACAACTAATCAGCCATGACCTCTTTTGCCGATCTTGTCGGAAAATAAGTCTTCCAGTTTCGCACAAGTTTTATTATCATACTATGAGC
>NZ_JBFUCY010000069.1:0-2377 GCF_056404995.1 Mucilaginibacter sp. P2_A5 | reverse complement strand
CGTCAGCAACAACAGCAGGCCCAGCAGCAACAACGCCAGCAACAGGCAGCACAGGAGCGTCAGCAACAACAGCAGGCCCAGCAGCAACAACGCCAGCAACAGGCAGCACAGGAGCGTCAGCAACAACAGCAGGCACAGCAGCAGCAACGCCAGCAACAGGCGGCACAGCAGCGTCAGCAACAACAGCAGGCACAGCAGCAGCAACGCCAGCAACAGGCAGCACAGGAGCGTCAGCAACAACAGCAGGCACAGCAGCAGCAACGCCAGCAACAGGCGGCACAGGAGCGTCAGCAACAACAGCAGGCACAGCAGCAGCAACGCCAGCAACAGGCGGCACAGCAGCGTCAGCAACAACAGCAGCAACGTCAGCAACAGCAACGCGACAAAAAGCCGGCAAATTAAAAATCGGCTTTAAACATATTTTTAATAGCACATATAAACACCTGTTTTTGGTTTTATATGTGCTATTTTTATTGCAGCAATAACCCTTTTATAAATTATGAAACACCTATCCAATCTGCCCCGTTTTATCGCCTCTTTAATCGTGCTTACCTTTTTGGGCTTTTCAGATGCCAAAGCACAGGGCTCCAAAAACTCCAGCGAGATAAATTTTATCGAAAATTCCCTTGGCGAGGCTATTAAACAGGCCTCCGCTAAAAATAAATATATTTTTGTTGATGCCTACGCCAGCTGGTGTGGCCCCTGTAAAATGTTGAAGGCAACCACTTTTAAAAACAACAAAGTAGCCGAGTTTTATAACAATAATTTTATTAATGTAGCCATTGATATGGAAAAAGGCGATGGCCCGAAACTGGCATCGGCCTGGGGATTGCGAGCTTATCCCACCCTTATTATACTCAATTCAAAAGGTAAAGCCGTTTATGGTACAGTGGGTTTTATAAGACCCGATGACCTTATACAGTTTGGCGTAAAAGGACTTACCAAATAAAAACGCACAAAGAAGCCTGGCGGCCATTAAAACCGCCCGGTAAATAACGCTTGCTCAATCAATTGAAAGCTTTGTTGTTTTATGATAGAGGAACCTATTGACAGCTCCAATGCCTGGGAATTCTTCACTACTCATCACCTGGTGCGGCTGCAACGGTATCTCTATTAAAAGCATTTTAAACTGCCGGCAAGTTTGTAAGCCGTGCAAACCAACAACGCCAGAAATGGACGGAACAAAATTATTTTAAATAAAAAAGACCGAAAAAACTCTCGCAGTTTTTTCGGCCCTACATCTACCTATGAAAAACAACCCTTTGAGAAGGGTATTATATTGAATTCAAATGCAATGCCAAAACAAAATCGGCCTCAAAACCCATAAAATGTCACTTTTTGTTTGACCACTTTCGTGCATTGTAGAAATACTTCCCCCAACTATGTAGACTTTTTACTCAACCAACTGGTAAATAAGCCGATATCCGTAAGTTAAAAATATAAAAGCCGGGCATGCCGCTTTTTAATATAAATGAACATTACAGAAACCATAAACCTTAAACATTGTTAATCTTTTTATGGACCATAACGTTTACTTATTGGCAACCGACCCTAAAAACCCTTGCCGGGACATCATTCATTCGCGGGATACCCGTTTGAAAGTGAGGGTATTTTGCCTTGATGAAGAACGCTTTAGTCCGGATGATAATGAAATTCAATTATACGGGTACGCCAACGATAAATTATATGCTTTTGAAACCATAAACGTAGCGGCCGACGATGCCCTTGACCTTGTAGATGCCATACAATGGTATGCCGGATATATAAAAGATCCCGATATGGAAATCCTCCCCGAAGACCCCAGGCCCGGGGCAACATACAGCGATGCAAAGTCAAATTAAGCATTCCTGAAAACATAACCAGCTAAATTATAGTGTCTTAAAATAAAATGTAAAATATTTTTTGAAGAATAGATCAAAGCTTCTATATTTGCAGACCCAAACGCAAGGGGGTTGATCTAAAGGTTAACGCAAAGCAAAAAGGGAGTTTAGCTCAGCTGGTTCAGAGCATCTGCCTTACAAGCAGAGGGTCACTGGTTCGAACCCAGTAACTCCCACAAAAACCTGATAGAAATATCAGGTTTTTCTATTTAAAGAGATTACCAACATGTATTTTGCTTACATAATCTAGGATCAGTCCGAAAAGTTGGGGGATAAAAAAGTCAGGCATATATTTTAGCAAGTCTGAATAGGAAGAAAGCAGTATCTCTAACGCCTCTTAAAGTGGCTCTAAAAGCTTTGACCTTAGCATTGAAAGATTCTGCCGAAGCGTTAGTACTTCTGTTATCGAAGAAGTTTAAGATAGATTCATAATGAGTTTGAACAGACCTTGCTACGGTTCTAAAAGCATCAATTCCTGCCTCTTCTACGTTGTTATA
>NZ_JBFUCY010000068.1:0-5582 GCF_056404995.1 Mucilaginibacter sp. P2_A5 | reverse complement strand
CGATAAGATCTGGCACCGACCTACTCTCCCACGTTTTACCGCAGTACCATCGGCTCTGGCGGGCTTGACTTCTCTGTTCGGAATGGGAAGAGGTAGACACCGCCGATATAGGCACCTGAATTTCTTTTGTTAGTATTTAGTAGCTAGTATCAAGTAGCAAGATTTTATTTGCTCAAGTGATAAGTACCATTATACTTACAATATTTTATTTGTCGATTTAATATAAGCTTAGTCAACATCAGACCCTAAAGTCTTGATACTTGATACTAACTACTTGATACTATCTCAAACAATGACATATTATTGAAAGAAGTAAGTAAATCAGAGAAAACAACAATATTAGTTTTTGTCAGTGAGGGGATTCATTTATGATCAGTATTGCTACTCACCATTCACTACTCACCCCTCACCATTATTACCTGCTATGAGAAAGCTTCGGGCAATTAGTATCACTCGGCTATGATGTCACCACCTTTATACCTATGACCTATCAACGTAGTAGTCTGCTACGACCCTCAATGGAAGTCTCATCTTGTGGCTAGTTTCGCACTTAGATGCTTTCAGCGCTTATCTATTCCCAACGTAGCTACTCTGCAATACAGCTGGCGCCATAACAGATTCACCAGAGGTTAGTCCAACCCGGTCCTCTCGTACTAAGGTCAGCCCCACTCAAACTTCCTGCGCCCACAACAGATAGGGACCGAACTGTCTCGCGACGTTCTGAACCCAGCTCGCGTGCCACTTTAATGAGCGAACAGCTCAACCCTTGGGACCTTCTCCAGCCCCAGGATGTGACGAGCCGACATCGAGGTGCCAAACCTCCCCGTCGATATGAGCTCTTGGGGGAGATCAGCCTGTTATCCCCAGCGTACCTTTTATCCTTTGAGCGATGGCCCTTCCATGCAGAACCACCGGATCACTATATCCGTCTTTCGACCCTGCTCGGCTTGTCTGCCTCACAGTCAAGCAAGCTTATGCTATTGCACTCCACGTACGGTTACCAAGCGTACTGAGCTTACCTTTGAAAGCCTCCGTTACCTTTTTGGAGGCGACCACCCCAGTCAAACTACCCGCCAAACAATGTCCTCCRCATTGCAGAGTTAGACACCAAATACAGAAAGGGTGGTATTTCAACGTTGACTAAMYRACTCCTRGCGAAGCYRSATCACAGTCTCCCACCTATCCTACACATCCTGTATCCGATATCAATGTTAAGTTGTAGTGAAGGTGCATGGGGTCTTTCCGTCCCGTTGCGGGTAACCGGCGTCTTCACCGATACCACAATTTCACCGAGCTCATGGCTGAGACAGCGCCCAGATCGTTACACCATTCGTGCAGGTCGGAACTTACCCGACAAGGAATTTCGCTACCTTAGGACCGTTATAGTTACGGCCGCCGTTTACCGGGGCTTCGATTCAATGCTTCGMMTTGCKMCTAACATCCCCTCTTAACCTTCCGGCACCGGGCAGGTGTCAGGCCWTATACGTCATCTTTCGATTTTGCAWAGCCATGTGTTTTTGTTAAACAGTCGCCTGGGCCTTTTCACTGCGGCTTCCATTGCTGAAAGCGCCCCTTCTCCCGAAGTTACAGGGCCATTTTGCCGAGTTCCTTAGCCATGATTCACTCGAGCACCTTAGGATTCTCTCCTCGACTACCTGTGTCGGTTTACGGTACGGGTTTTTATAACCTGAAGCTTAGCGGGTTTTCTTGGAAGTCTGATTACCTGAACTATTACCGCCTCCGAAGATTTGGTATACTATCAGCTTTCAGCATGGTCTGCGTACTTAACTACMKYYCMTATACCTACGGCCTTTAACGAACTATTCCGTCAGTTCGCGTCAGTGTCACTACTCCGTCACCGCATCGCAGTTATAAAAAGTACTGGAATATTAACCAGTTGTCCATCGGCTACGCCCTTCGGCTTCACCTTAGGCCCCGACTAACCCTGATCCGATTAGCGTTGATCAGGAAACCTTAGTCTTTCGGTGGGCGGGTTTCTCTCCCGCCTTATCGTTACTTATGCCTACATTTGCTTTTCTATAACCTCCACAGTCGGTTGTCCCTCCYGCTTCGCCGGTATATAGAATGCTCCCCTACCAGATACATTAATGTAAATCCATAGCTTCGGTATACTGCTTGATGCCCGTTTATTATCCATGCCCGATCGCTCGACTAGTGAGCTGTTACGCACTCTTTAAATGAATGGCTGCTTCCAAGCCAACATCCTAGCTGTCTGTGCAATCGGACCTCGTTAGTTCAACTTAGCAGTAATTTGGGGACCTTAGCTGATGGTCTGGGTTCTTTCCCTCTCGGCCCTGGACCTTAGCACCCAGAGCCTCACTCCAGCGTATATTAATAAGCATTCGGAGTTTATCTGGATTTGGTAGGATTTGACTCCCCCGCACCCAATTAGTAGCTCTACCTCTTATTAACTCAACCGCCAGGCTGTTCCTAAAAACATTTCGGGGAGTACGAGCTATTTCCCAGTTTGATTAGCCTTTCACCCCTACCCACAAATCATCCGGAAACTTTTCAACGTTTATCGGTTCGGTCCTCCAGTACCTGTTACGGCACCTTCAACCTGTCCATGGGTAGATCACAAGGTTTCGCGTCTACCTCCCCTGACTATACGCCCTATTCAGACTCGCTTTCGCTTCGGATCCGTGTCTTAAACACTTAACCTTGCCAGGAAAGAGTAACTCGTAGGCTCATTATGCAAAAGGCACGCCGTCACGGAACAAGTCCGCTCCGACCGCTTGTAAGTACACGGTTTCAGGTTCTATTTCACTCCCCTGTTCGGGGTTCTTTTCACCTTTCCCTCACGGTACTGGTTCACTATCGGTCTCTCAGGAGTATTTAGCCTTACCGGATGGTGCCGGCAGATTCCCACAAGGCGTCTCCGACCTCGCGGTACTCAGGATACCACTATCCTATCATCCATTACCCGTACGCAGCTCTCATGCTCTATGGCCGGGTTTCCCACCCCGTTCCGGTTTTGTTTAATTTTCATGTTGTGGTCCTACAACCCCAATTATGCCGTAACATAATTGGTTTGGGCTTCTTCCCTTTCGCTCGCCACTACTCAGGAAATCATTATTATTTTCTCTTCCTCTGCTTACTTAGATGTTTCAGTTCAGCAGGTTTGCGCATTTATGCAATTAGTCTTCAACTAATTAGGTTTCCCCATTCAGAAATCTACGGATCAAGTCTTATTTGCAGATCCCCGTAGCTTATCGCAGCTTATCACGTCTTTCATCGCCTCTGAGAGCCAAGGCATCCCCCGTGTACCCTTTCTTACTTTCTTCTACTATACCGCCTTTTGCTCGGTATGTATGCTTTTTGATTCTTGTTGCCGTTTTTAGTATCAAGTACTTAGTAGCAAGTAGCTAGACCGAAGCCTTTTTCCTTTTTACCTTTCCGTAATCTTCAAAAGCCTGCAACAGTCCTCTATACTGTTGTCTTCTCTTTTTTATTACTTCTTCCAATATGTCAAAGAACGTTTTGTCAGTTTGCAGTTTGCTGTTCTCAGTTTGCAGTTATTTTAACTGCTCACTGTAAACTGCCTTCTGCTAACTGGCATGGTGGAGAATAACGGATTCGAACCGTTGACCCCCTGCGTGCAAGGCAGGTGCTCTAGCCAGCTGAGCTAATCCCCCTTAAGATGAGTTTGCAGTTTGCTGTTTTCAGTTTGCAGTTATTTACTGCCTACTGTGAACTGTTTACTGCCCACTCGCAGCTTCGCTGCGCTTGTAGTCCCGAGCAGATTTGAACTGCTGACCCCTACATTATCAGTGGTTTAATTAGTGAAGGATTGAATTAGTGAGTTAGTGATTTATTGCCTGATGTTACTCATTCAACTTAATCAACCTAACCTAACTTAATCAACCAATCAACCAATTTTAAGAAATAATCATGTAGGTAACTTGTTACAATAACTTGTATCGATACTGCTCCAGAAAGGAGGTATTCCAGCCACACCTTCCGGTACGGCTACCTTGTTACGACTTAGCCCCAGTTACCGACTTTACCCTAGGACGCTCCTTGCGGTTACGCACTTCAGGCACTTCCAGCTTCCATGGCTTGACGGGCGGTGTGTACAAGGCCCGGGAACGTATTCACCGCGTCATTGCTGATACGCGATTACTAGCGAATCCAACTTCACGGGGTCGAGTTGCAGACCCCGATCCGAACTGTGAACAGCTTTWKGAGATTGGCATCCTGTTGCCAGGTAGCTGCCCTCTGTACTGCCCATTGTAGCACGTGTGTAGCCCCGGACGTAAGGGCCATGATGACTTGACGTCGTCCCCTCCTTCCTCTCTATTTGCATAGGCAGTCTGTTTAGAGTCCCCACCTTAACGTGCTGGCAACTAAACATAGGGGTTGCGCTCGTTGCGGGACTTAACCCAACACCTCACGGCACGAGCTGACGACAGCCATGCAGCACCTAGTTTCGTGTCCCGAAGGACTTGAGCGTCTCTGCTCAATTCACTAACTTTCAAGCCCGGGTAAGGTTCCTCGCGTATCATCGAATTAAACCACATGCTCCTCCGCTTGTGCGGGCCCCCGTCAATTCCTTTGAGTTTCACCCTTGCGGGCGTACTCCCCAGGTGGAATACTTAACGCTTTCGCTTAGACGCTGACCGTATATCGCCAACATCGAGTATTCATCGTTTAGGGCGTGGACTACCAGGGTATCTAATCCTGTTTGATCCCCACGCTTTCGTGCCTCAGTGTCAATATAACCATAGTAAGCTGCCTTCGCAATTGGTGTTCTGTGACATATCTATGCATTTCACCGCTACTTGTCACATTCCGCCTACCTCTAGTTCATTCAAGCTCTTCAGTATCAAAGGCACTGCGATAGTTAAGCTACCGTCTTTCACCCCTGACTTAAAAAGCCACCTACGCACCCTTTAAACCCAATAAATCCGGATAACGCTTGGATCCTCCGTATTACCGCGGCTGCTGGCACGGAGTTAGCCGATCCTTATTCTTACCGTACATTCAGCTCTGGTCACGACCAAAGGTTTATTCCGGTACAAAAGCAGTTTACAACCCGTAGGGCCGTCTTCCTGCACGCGGCATGGCTGGTTCAGGCTTCCGCCCATTGACCAATATTCCTTACTGCTGCCTCCCGTAGGAGTCTGGTCCGTGTCTCAGTACCAGTGTGGGGGGTCATCCTCTCAGATCCCCTAAACATCGTAGCCTTGGTAAGCCGTTACCTTACCAACTAGCTAATGTTCCGCATGCCCATCTTAATCCTATAAATATTTGATGTTAATATGATGCCATATCAACATGTTATGCGGTCTTAATCTCTCTTTCGAGAGGCTATCCCCCTGATTAAGGTAGGTTACATACGTGTTACGCACCCGTGCGCCACTCTCAAGGAAAGCAAGCTCTCCTATCCCGTCCGACTTGCATGTATTAGGCCTGCCGCTAGCGTTCATCCTGAGCCAGGATCAAACTCTCCATTGTAAAATGTCTAGTTTGTCACTGACCCTATTATTAATAATAGAATCTGTATATAATTATATCTTTATACAGTATCTAACTTTTTGTTATCATAACCCGTTTGCCTC
>NZ_JBFUCY010000067.1:0-5792 GCF_056404995.1 Mucilaginibacter sp. P2_A5 | reverse complement strand
AGCTGGGCCTTGGGCAATCATAAAAGGCAGGGACTAATACGGCACTTAGTTCTCAAAAACATAGGAGGTACGAAAGTTCACCCTGCCTTTTATAATAACGTTTTCCACAAAGTTTTTAGTTTTTAACACCCCCCAGACCCCCCATTTCAACAACAACAATATTTACTGATAAATTGTCTTTGTAAGACCAAAGGTAGGTACGGAACTTAGGTAGCGTACCTACGGCACGCAGAAATGTTAATTACAAGTGCTACAAATATTTTGCTCCGATGGAGCAGCCTGTCAATCCTTAACTTAATAGAATTAGTGTCCTCACAGCCAACCATTTCGTTATAACAAATCGGCTGTGAGGATACAGCCGATGGGGTAAAGGTTTTTTACATGCAGATCAATATTTTTGGAGCATCAGGCTCCGGCTCAACCACTTTGGGGAAAGCCCTGGGTAAGGCGCTTGGTTATCCCGCTTTTGATGGCGATGAATACTTTTGGGTGCCATCTGAACCCCCGTTCACCGTTAAGCGAAAGCCGGAAGAACGTAACGCTATGCTTAACCTGGATACAGCCCCGCACAAAAACTGGATACTAAGCAGTTCGGTAGTTAGCTGGAACAATAACTGGGATTTCGACCTCTCGGTATTCTTATATATCCCGAACGAAATAAGAATGGACAGGCTCAAAAAACGTGAGTTTGAACGTTACGGCGATAAGATATATACCGATCCGGAACGCGCCATCCTCTACCATAAATTTTTAGATTGGGCCAACGGCTACGACGATAACACCACCGATGGCCGTACCCTGCGGGTACACCAAAACTGGATGAAAAACCTTAAAAAGCCCTTGTTGACTATTGAAGGAGATACTACTGTAGATGAGCGGGTAGGGGCTGTATTGCGGAAGCTGGAAGAGTTAAAATAACTTTCCGGCGGTAATGAGTTTCCAACCCTCTACTAAACCGGAATACCCTCAAACAAAAAGAGCGATGATCCTGAAATCACCGCCCTTTTTGTCTCATATCTCACATCTCAAATCTACCTTAGGTCCACCACTTCTACACCGGGGTGTGCTTTGGCGTCCCAGCCAAATACGCTATCGGTAATGGGCGGGTTGGCGGTAAGGCTTTTTACAACGTAATTGTATTTATTGCCGTTTTTATCAAATAGCAAGGCACTATAAATTTGTTTTTTTGTTTTATCAACCAGTAAGCGTACTTTGAAAATGCTCGCTTTTTCGTTTTCGGGGGTCAAATCGATAGCCTGGTAAGCTTTCCCGGCAATTTTTTGCTCGCCGGTGTACAGGTATTTGTAACCTTTTTCATAAATAGTAAAAATTTGCGATGGGTTGCTCAGGCCTTCGCCACCTTTAGCGGCATCGCCTACCTGCACTTCTTTATCTTTTTTAAGGTAAGTCCATTGGCTTTTGCCATCGCTTATGATCTCTTTATCCACATCTTTCGCGGCTGCAGAGCTGTATAAAGTAACTTTGTATTTTCCTGCTTTCGCTTTTGAAATCAAGGTGCCTGTTTGCGTTTCTTTTACGCCGGCTTGCTGGTTATCAAGGGTTATGGTAAAATCGGCTTTAATAACATCATATGATTTGTATTTGGCGCTTACCTGGTTTAAAATGGCTTTAGCCTGGGCATCTTTCTGGGCAAAAGCATTGGTGCAGATAGTTAGCGCTAACAGGGTGTAGAAGATTGTTTTTTTCATGTTTGTTTTATCATCAACAACTATTCATGTTAATAGTTATTGGTTTAGAGCGTATTTATTGTATTTGGTTTAATCTTTGGCTTTTTGAAGGGTTTCCAGGTAGCGTTCCAGGCTATATTCGTCGGGGTAAAGTACATCACGGGCTTTGCTGCCTTCAAACGCGCCAACAATACCTGCGGCTTCTAACTGATCAATAATACGGCCGGCGCGATTATAGCCCAGTTTCATTTTACGCTGAATGAGCGATGTTGAACCTTGCTGGTGCAATACAATCAAACGGGCAGCTTCTTCAAACATCGGGTCGCGGTCGTCCGGATCGTACTCTTTAGGGCTGCTGGTTTCGCCTTCGCCAAGGTATTCTGGCAGTAACATGGCGGTAGGGTAGCCTTTCTGGTTACCTATAAAATCAGATATCGCCTCAACTTCTGGCGTATCCACAAAGGCACACTGTAAGCGGATAAGGTCGCTGCCGGTTGAAAATAACATATCCCCGCGGCCAATCAGCTGATCGGCGCCACCTGCATCCAGAATGGTACGCGAATCTATTTTAGACAGTACCCTAAATGCCAGCCTGGATGGGAAGTTGGCCTTAATAGTACCCGTAATAATGTTTACCGATGGCCTTTGTGTTGCAATAACCAGGTGTATACCCACGGCGCGGGCCAGCTGGGCAATACGGGCAATAGGTACCTCTACCTCTTTACCGGCGGTCATCATCAAATCGGCAAACTCATCAATTACCAGCACAATAAATGGCAGGTATCGGTGTTTTTCGGGATCGCTTATTTTGCGGTTAACGTATTTGGCGTTGTACTCTTTCAGGTTACGCACCTGTGCATCCTTCAACAAATCATAACGCTGGTCCATCTCGATACAAAGCGAGTTGAGGGTATTCACCACCTTTTTGGTATCGGTAATAATGGCGTCGGCCTCATCGGGCAGCTTGGCTAAAAAGTGCCTTTCTATTTTACGGAAAAGTGTAAGCTCCACCTTTTTAGGGTCAACCAGTACAAATTTCAGTTCGGCGGGGTGTTTTTTAAATAGTAAAGAAACCAGTATCGCATTGATACCAACCGATTTACCCTGTCCGGTGGCACCTGCAACCAGCAGGTGAGGCATTTTGGCCAAATCGGCAATGAAAACCTCGTTTGATATGGTTTTACCCAAAGCAATAGGCAAATCCATCGTGGTGTTCTGGAATTTCTCGGTCATCAGGATCGAGCGCATCGACACCATTTCGGGGTGTTGGTTTGGTACTTCGATACCAATAGTGCCCTTGCCAGGCATAGGCGCGATGATACGGATACCCAACGCAGCCAGGCTCAGGGCGATATCATCTTCCAGGTTTTTGATTTTGGAAATACGTACGCCCGGCGCGGGTATAATTTCGTAAAGGGTAACCGTTGGGCCAATGGTGGCCTTTATTTTATCAATCTCGATATTATAGTGGTTCAGCGTTTCAACAATTTTATTTTTGTTGGCCTCCAGCTCTTCTGCATTAACCGAGATTTTGTTTGAACCATGATTTTCCAGCAAATCGAGATGCGGAAATTTGTAGTTAGCCAGGTCAAGGCGATGATCGTAAATGCCAAACTGGTTTACCAGTTCCTGCGCTTTTAAATCGTCGGCTTTTTCAACACTCAATTCAGGCAAAGGGCGATTAATATCGATAGTAAGGGGGAGGCCCTCTTCCTCTGGCCCCGTTTTGCCGCCGCCGGTAGGTGTTAAAACAATGGGTTCATGATAAATAGGAGTTTGTACCATTGGCGGTTGTACAAGAGGTTCGGGCCTCACAACATTAACCGGGGTTACCGGTACATCTTTTACACGGTTACCGCGGGGCCATTCAACAGGAAGGTCAATTTCGTCGTCAATCAGTTCAACGGGTTCTGGTGATACATCGTCAACAGTAATTGGGGCTACCTTTTTTTCCGTACGTGATGGAATTTTAAAATCGATGTTATAAGCAATAACCAGTACGGTGAGCGCTGCAAATACAAGCAGGCCGCCGGTACCTGCCGGGCCTATCTGTGCATCAAGCAGCCGGTTGCTCCAGTAACCGAAGCCGCCTTCTAAAAAATGAGGGTAATCTATAATAAACGCGTGGAAATAGCCAATTGCGGTTGATATAAATACGATTCCGAAGATAGAATATGCAATTGTTTTTGGCAGCGAGAAAAGCCTAACTTTAAATAACAGGCGATACCCCAAAACAAAAAATACAAACACAAACACAAACGACGCAACTCCGAACCACTCATAAATAAACTGGTTGCTTAGCAGTGCGCCAAATTTACCCAGCCAGTTTTGCGCAATATGCGGTGTACCGGTATCGGTAATTTCCTGTACGGTTTTGCCGGTGGCCAGGTTATGCCAGCCACCATTGGTTGATGAAATATAACTTTGGTCTTCCTGCCAGGTAAACAGGTACGACGTAAAAGCGATCAAGAAATAAATGGCTAATAAGAGCGAAAATAAGCCCGCAATTTTTACGCCACGCCCATTTTCCATATCAAAGCGGGGCATTTTAGGGAGCAGTTTTTTTGCTTCCTTTTCTTTTTCGGCCCTGCCGCCTGGTTGGCGTGGCTGATTATCGTCTTTAAAACTATTTGATTTAAACTGATTTGCTTTTACCGGCATCCTGATGTAACATCCTTTAACTGCAAACTTACATAAAATTTCACCTATGTAAACTTTGCAAAAACAACATATAATTTTTATCTACTGTCAAGTCAAAAGCTTTTAATCGCGAGTCTTTAGTTGAAAGTCTTAGGTTCTAAGTCGAAAATGACAGTTCAGACTTATGACTTGCGACTAAGTACTTATGACTTAACACTACCTCATCAACCACCCAAAAAAATACTTAGTGTTGAAATATAAAGTTAGCAGATTAAACAAATATTTAGGCGTATTTTTATTTTTTTAGTATAATTGAAACAATGATGCGCTTTACGTTTAACGCGTGGGTTTGGCCTTTATTTATGTGCAGATAATGAGTATAGAACAGGTAGAAGAGTACATTGCTGCTGCCGATTTAACCGGGCTGGAACAGCTGCTTGCCCAAAACCCAAAGCTGGCTACCACGCTAACCAGCCAGCGGGTTTCGCCGCTGATGTTGTCATGCTATTACAAAAAACCTAACGTAACCGAACTATTGTTAAAATACACCGGCGAGCTCACCATGTTTGAGGCCGCCGCTGCCGGTAAACTGGATTTGATAGCCAACCTTGTTTATGATAGCCCCAATTCGCTTGATGATTATGCCGACGATGGCTTTACCGCCCTTGGGCTGGCCTGCTACTTTGGCCACTATGATGTGGCCCGCTACCTGGTGTTAAAAGGGGCTGATGTTAACCGGCCTTCAAACAATGGGTTCCATGTGTATCCCTTACATTCGGCCTGTGCGGGCAGCTATACCCAGATAGCCCGGATGCTGATAGAAAACGGGGCCCTTATCAACATAAAACAACAGGCTGGTGCCACACCACTGCACTCGGCAGCTCAAAACGGTAACACGGAACTGCTGATACTATTACTGGAAAACGGCGCCGAAATTAATACCCGCATGGAAGGCGGCAAACTCCCCGCAGATTTGGCCCGTGAAAAAGGTTTTGATGAGATAGCGGAGATACTGGAATAGGGGAGAAGGTAGGGTCAAGAATCAAGAGTCAAGAATCATGAATCATGAATCAAGAGTCAAGATGGAAGGGGCTGGATGAGATAATATTAAACATATGTCATTGCGAGCGATAGCGTGGCAATCCCGTCGCCTGCATGGCCGATTTGCGTAGTTCGCGATTAGGCTACCCATGACATATCCAATTCTCACTGTCATCCTGAGTAAGTTTTATTTGCGCACAAATAATGGCATTGCAGATGACAAGCTATTTCCGAATTTTGCGAAAAGCAACTTATGGCAGCGTAGCAGTTTAGCTCCTGGTGTTTTTTACCCGCCCCTGAGTTTTGCTTCAGGAAATAGCGTAAGCATTTTGGTGATACTGTTATCAGCAGCATTCCCGTATGGCAGCGTGCCTTTTTTATCTATCGCTCTCCTGAGCCATAAGTTGCTTAATTATAATTATT
>NZ_JBFUCY010000066.1:0-5899 GCF_056404995.1 Mucilaginibacter sp. P2_A5 | reverse complement strand
GACTCCAACTGTGATTTATCGTAACCGGACGGAGCAAGGTTCTTTTCTTCCAGGTAAATGTTCAATTGCCCGCTCTCAGATGAACGGACATCCATAAGTTCAAAATATTCTAAAAGACCTTCTGGTAAAATTAAACGGACGAGGGTTTCGTATGCAGTTGACAAGAGTATTCGTGTTGATTGTTATATCCACAAAACAAATACTTTTTTTATTCCCCCACAAGATTTCTGCTTGATCCTAAGTTGATCCGTTAATTACAAAAACCTATAGAAACAAGAAGCGCCCTCTGATGGGCAGGGGCGCGTTCTAACCAATTATAAACCTAAATTATGAGAAGAGCTGTAAGGGAGGTCTCGAACCATCTGGTGCTGCCGTTCAGCGCCTTACAAATACTACACTGCAAATATACAATACATCTTTTATTTTGCAAATATTTTAAGTAAAAAAGTCAACTATTAACAATTTAATAATACAACACCGATTTAACTACAATATTGTTAAATAAATAATTGTCATTTAAACACATTATTTGCCTGTATATCAATATGTTCATTTAACGCAATAATAATACCATTAGTACCCTTAGATTAAAATATTTTGAGTATTTGTTGGTTATGTTGATGACTTTTGCAGATTTTGATGCGATTTATTAGAAATTATGCCCCTGTCAGATAAAAAAATGTTATAACTCAGCTAAAAACTGCAGCCTATTATATTTTAATCAACCCAAATACTTCTTAATGTGCTAACCAGGAGCATCAAACTGGAAAAATTTCGCCCAGGCGCACAACGCAAAGCCGCCATGGCATACCAGGGCGGCTCATTATAGCAGCGGGGTTTAAATCTTATCCCACAAAATACAATTAGTTAGTTTTGCGGCACCGGCGATGTTTTCGCTTCTTTCCTGGCCGCCTTTTTTTGTTTTTGGGCTTCTACAAAAGCGAGGTATTTTGTTTTTTGTTCGGCAGTTAATATAGCCTCCAGTTTAGTTTGCGCGTTATCACGTATCAGCTTATGTGAATACCGTTGTTCTTTTTTATCATTTGTGCCTTTAAGGGCCTTTAAACTATCAAGTACTCTACCCTGCTCCAGTAACACGGCGTTCACCTGGGTTATCTGGCTGTTGGTTAGGTTAAGCTGTTTGGTTAATACTTTAGTTTGTTTTGCAGCCCGTAATGCGGGCGTTGCCTTTACTTTTTCCTGGGCGTGTGCAAATAAGCCCAATCCGGCAACAAAAGCAATCATCATGAATACCTTTTTCATAGTTTATGTTTTTTAAAGGGTATGACTGATGTTTGAAGTATTGGTTTAAATTTTTCCGGCCATAAATAGTTGCTGTGGTACCGCTGTTACTACTTTACTATCTGTTGAATAGTAAATATGAATACTTTAAGTATTTTTGAATCATGCCGTTTATCTCTGTAAATGTTGAAAAAAGCATCCACTACAAAATACTGATACCACAAGTTAGTTGGAATAACTTTTTTAACTACTTTCTTACGTGTCTTTTGGGCTTGGCATTTATTTTTGTGAGCATTGCAGTTAATTTAAATCCCAAAAATCATTATACGTTATTTTCAACGCTTGTCTTTTATGGCTTCGCTTTGTTTTTTACACTTAACTTATTATTATTAAATAACTTAACAAAATTTAAAGGATTTGGTGAAGATGCTAACCGCGCCGATATTACAGCTGTTTTAGAGGAATATTTCGGCGATGCCATTCCACTTGCTATCGGTAAGATCTCAAGAAATATAAAAGCGCCCAAACTCCTTAATTCGGGTAGGATAATTACTGTTATTTTCGACAGGGAAAACGTTTATATAAATGTCACATCAATTTTAGGCAGAAATATTATATCGCCCTATCACGGTCTTTATAATTACATAAAGTGTAAACGCATAGCAAGGGATTTCAAAAGGAGGCAAATATAAATTCATCGCCTTTTCCATCGGCACGTTTCTTGCACCACCAAACCATTGTTTACTTAAATTATCAAGATCATGAAGAATCAACAAAATTTAAACAATGGTGCCAATACACAAGGTAACTCTACATCCGACAGAGGTTTTTTTGATCAAAAGGCAGCCAAAAAGCAAACCGGCATTAGCAACGGCGGCGGTCAGCGGTCTGATCAAACTTCCAATCGGGATAATGACCGCAAGCATGAAAATAAAAAGTAATTAAGAGAAAATATTCAGAGCTTAACAAAATGATAGATTTGAAATAGCCGCCATTTCGCGGTTATTTCAAATCTCATTTTTTTAAAGGAAGCCAAAACCTGGCACACGTTTTCGTTGTCTTTTTAATTTGCCGTTGCGGTTTTTATTTTATGACAATTCTCAACGTTTTGATTATTAGATAATTAATACATTTTCCTGTTTCTGCTGTTGCACCAAACTTTCAATCGTGCTAATACAATGATTTAATGAACCAGTAAGCCAATGAACTAACGGAAAACTTTCCTTCAACTCATAATGTTATCCTAAAAATAAAATATCACCTGCCATGAGCCTGGAAAAATATGTCGAAAAGAGGGATTTTACCAAAACCGACGAACCCAAAGCCGGTAAAAGCAAGGATAAAAACAGTCTCATTTTTGTAATCCAAAAGCATGATGCTTCGCGCTTGCATTATGATTTCAGGCTGGAGATGGATGGCGTGCTCAAAAGCTGGGCGGTGCCCAAAGGGCCGTCAACAGATCCAAAAACCAAACGGCTGGCCATGATGGTAGAAGATCATCCTTATGACTACCGCAACTTTGAAGGCATCATCCCCGAAGGCGAATATGGCGGCGGTACGGTTATAGTTTGGGACGAAGGCACCTATGAGCCTATTGAGAAAATTAAAGGTAAAAAAGAGCAGGAAAAGCACCTGTTAAAAGAACTTAAATCCGGATCATTAAAAATAAAGCTCCATGGCAAAAAACTGCAGGGCGAGTTTGCCCTGGTAAAAACCTATGGCATGGGCGATAATGCCTGGCTGCTGATAAAGCACGATGATGATTTTGCATCAAAAAAAGATATTATTAAAGAAGATAAATCGGTAATATCGGGCAAAACCATCGAAGTCATGGAAAAAACCGGCGATAAGGTTTGGCAGAACGGGCATGAAGAAAACATTGAAAAGCCGAAGAAGGACGCATCAATAAAAAAAGTGATTGAAGCAACTGAGCCCAAAGAAAGCTTAGCTGAACAGGAGGATATTAACATCACCACTATATTAAAAAAGGCTCCCAAAGCTAAAATACCGACCGGGATAAAACCCATGCTGGCCACTTTGGTTGATGAGCCTTTTGACGACCCGGATTGGGTTTACGAAGTAAAATGGGATGGTTACCGCGCGTTGGCATTTATTGATAAAGGAGAAGTGGAGCTGCTATCCCGCAACAATAAAACGTTTAACGAAAAATTTTATCCTGTCCATAAAATACTGCGGGACTGGAAGATTAACGCCGTATTGGATGGCGAGATCCTGGTTTTGAACGATAAAGGCATATCCAACTTCGGCAACCTGCAAAACTGGCGCAGCGAGGCCGATGGCGAACTGGTTTATTATGTGTTTGATATTTTATGGTACGATGGCAAAAGCCTGGTGAATTTACCGCTCACGCAACGCCAGGCTATACTAAAGGAAGTTTTGCCAACGGATGACGACAGGGTGCGTGTGAGTAAAGTATTTGATGCCAGCGGCACCGAATTTTTTAAAGCTGCCGAAAAGATGGGATTGGAAGGCATCATTGCTAAAAAAGCAAACAGCACCTATTCGCCCGACCTGCGTTCAAAGGAGTGGCTCAAAATCAAGGTCAGCAAACGGCAGGAAGTGGTAATAGCCGGCTTCACCAAAAACGAGGATACATCTAAACAGTTCAGTTCATTGCTGCTGGGTGTTTACGAGGATAAAAACCTGCAATATGTAGGCAAAGTGGGCACCGGTTTTTCGGATAAAGTACAAAAGGAAATGATGGCACAATTTAAGCCTTTAATAACCGACAAAAGTCCTTTTGATATTATCCCCGATGTAAACAAGCCATCGCGTTTCAGGCCCAATCCGCCCAAAGCCAAAGCAACATGGCTTAAGCCCCAGCTGGTTTGCGAAGTAGCTTTTAGCGAAGTTACCAGCGACGGTGTGTTCCGTCACCCGTCGTTCCAGGGTATGCGCATTGATAAAAAGGCAACAGATGTAGTACGTGAAGTTGCAGAACCCACCGAAGCTGCCATTGAACAAGCGGAAGAAAAACAGGAAGATAGCCATGCATCGGCCATAAAGCCGCCAAAAGAGAAAGGAAGAAAAACCTTGCTAAACCCAACCGACGAAACCCAGGTACGCAAAATTTGCGGCCACGATTTAAAGTTTACTCACCTGAGCAAAATTTACTGGCCCGAGGATAAGGTAACCAAGCGCGATATGTTTAACTACTATTACCAGGTGGCCGAGTATATTTTGCCTTACCTGAAAGATCGCCCGATGTCGCTTAACCGGTTTCCTGGTGGTATTCACGGGCCAAGTTTTTACCAAAAGGATGTAAAAGGAAAAGCGCCCGATTGGGTTAAAACATTCCCGTATACCAACGGCGAGGGCGAGCATAAAGAATATTTGGTTGGCACCGATGAGGCAAGCCTGCTGTGGATGGCATCATTGGGCTGCATCGAGATGAACCCCTGGTTTAGCCGCATCCAATCGCCGGACAACCCGGATTATTGTGTGATAGACCTTGATCCTGATAAAAACACCTTCGACCAGGTTATTGCCGCGGCATTAGAAGTAAAAAAGGTGCTGGATGCTATAGATGTTCCCTCCTACTGCAAAACCTCCGGCTCAACCGGGATGCACATTTATATTCCTACAGATGCCAGATATAGCTACGATCAAACCCAGCTATTTGCCCGCATCATTGTAAACATCGTTCACAAACAAATTCCCGATTACACAACACTGGAGCGGATGGTGGCAAAGCGTGATGGCAAAATGTATCTTGATTTTTTACAAAACCGCCCCGGCGCAACCATAGCAGGCCCCTACTCGCTGCGCCCAAAAATCGGCGCCACCGTATCTATGCCCCTCCACTGGGACGAAGTAAAACCAGGCCTCACTATGAAACATTTCACCATTTTCAATTCGATAGACAGACTGAAGGTTGAAGGTGACCTGTTTAAAGGAGTATTGAAAAAGGCAATCGATTTGGAAAAAACAATGGAAAAAGCTAAATCAGTTTTCGGTTAGCGGTTAGCGGTCATTGGTCATTGGTCATTGGTCATTGGTCATTGGTCATTGGTCATTGGTCATTTAAGGGCAAGTTTGATTAGACTAAGGATTGTTTTAATTTTTTTAATAAATCTACCCATGACATATCCAATTTTCCTGTCATCCTGAGGWACGAAGGATYTATCAGCTRTGCATAACMGATAGAAAAGTTCGCGAATAGATGCTTCGTTCCTACCCATGACATATMCAATTTTCCTGTCATCCTGAGGTACGAAGGATCTATCAGCTMTGCATGACCGATAGAAAAGTTCGCGAATAGATGCTTCGTTCCTACCCATGACATATACAATTCCCCTGTCATCCTGAGGTACGAAGGATCTATCTGCTTTGCATGACCGATAGAAAAGTTCGCGAATAGATGCTTCGTTCCTACCCATGACATATCCAATTTTCCTGTCATCCTGAGTAAGTTTTATTTGCGCACAAATAATGGCATTGCAGATGACAAGCTATTTCCGAATTTTGCGAAAAGCAACTTATGGCAGCGTAGCAGTTTAGCTCCTGGTGTTTTTTACCCGCCCCTGAGTTTTGCTTCAGGAAATAGCGTAAGCATTTTGGTGATACTGTTATCAGCAGCATTCCCGTATGGCAGCGTGCCTTTTTTATCTATCGCTCTCCTGAGCCTCTCCTGAGC
>NZ_JBFUCY010000065.1:0-6567 GCF_056404995.1 Mucilaginibacter sp. P2_A5 | reverse complement strand
AAATATGAACTCAAATTAATAACAGGCGCCGGTGTTAAACCAACATCTGACGCTCGTTTTGTTATTTCGACAAACCGCACCGGGGTTTATTATTTTAACCTCGTCTCTTTATTTCCGCCAACCTATCATAACCGCCCGAATGGGAACCGGGTAGACATCATGAAATTACTGGCCGATATGAAACCCCGTTTTTTACGTTTTCCCGGCGGTAATTTCCTCGAAGGTCCGAAACTAACTGATGCCTTCCCATGGAAAACCACTTTAGGCGCGCTTGAAAATCGTCCCGGCCATACCGGCTCATGGGGCTACCGCCCGAGTGACGGAATGGGCTTACTTGAATTTTTAGCATGGTGCGAAGACCTGAAGATGGAACCGCTGCTTGCCGTTTATGCAGGCTATTCACTTGATGGCGACCATGTGGACGCAGGCCCGCTTTTAAAGCCCTATGTAGATGATGCGCTGGATGAGATTGAATATGTTACGGGCGACGTACATACCTACTGGGGCGCTAAGCGTGCTGCAGACGGGCACCCGGCGCCTTTTAAACTCAGCTATGTGGAGATTGGTAATGAAGACGGGTTTGACGAGTCTGGCAGCTATGACGGACGTTACGCCCAGTTTTATGATGCCATTAAAGCCAAATACCCTAACCTTCACTGTATTGCAAGCATGGGCGGCAAGGACTGGCTTGGGAGCAGGGGTAAATTAACGATCCGCAAGCCCGAAATTGTAGATGAACATTACTACCGCAATGCCTGGGGGATGGAAGAGGATGCAGCCCATTATGATAACTACGACCGCAATGGATATAAAGTGTTTGTAGGTGAATGGGCAACAACGGAAGGCATGCCCACCACCACTTTGAATGCTGCCCTCGGTGATGCCGCGTGGATGACAGGTATGGAACGCAATTCGGACCTGGTTATCCGCTCATGCTATGCGCCTTTATTTGCAAATGTAAACAAGGCTACCGCAACCGTGCCGAAAGCATGGCAATGGGAATCAAACCTGATAGGTTATGATGCATTGACAAGTTTTGGTTCGCCCTCGTACTATGTACAAGTAATGTTTAACAGCTATATCGGCAATAAAGTGGTGCCTATAGCGGGCGCCAATATCCCTACCCAAACCAGGCCTGCCACCAAACAGGACAGTGCCACCAACAAAATGCCCCAACCTATACCAGGCATGTTTTATGTAGCTACCAAGGACACCAAAACGGGAAAACTGTTCCTTAAAGTAGTAAATACAACAGGAAAGCCGCAGCAGGTCGACATTGATTTAAAGGGGGCTGGAAATTTGTCACCAGAAGGTACCCAGGTAGTAATAAAAGGTGATAAACCTGAAGATACGAACACGATCAGCGATCCCAAAAGAATAGTTCCGGTTACCAGTAAGGTAAGCGGGATCGGTAAAAAATTTACAAGAACATTCGATGCCTACTCCGTAAGTATGCTTCAAATAAATACGTTAACCAAATAATTGAAACCAGGTAAGAAACTAAATAATAAAACCAGGTAAGAATACCAGGACAAAAAGAACCAATTGTGAATATGAGAAATGCGATTTACAGGTTATGGATAACGGCCTTAATTATCACGCTTACAGCGCCGTGTTTATACGCGCAAAAAGCCACTAATCCCATTATTTACGCGGATGTACCAGACATATCCATAGAACGTGTAGGCGATAGCTATTATATGAGCAGTACAACCATGCACATGAGTCCCGGTGTACCGATTATGAAGTCGGACGACCTGGTGACCTGGAAGACGGTAGGTTATGCATACGATACTTTAGCAAACATTGACGCAACAAATCTCACAAATGGCAAAAACATGTATGGGGAGGGTTCGTGGGCAAGTTCTATCCGTTTCCATAATGGCACCTATTATGTAAGCACATTTTCTGCAAATACCGGCAAAATGCACATTTACAGCACTAAAAATATCGAAAAAGGCCCATGGAAAGCCAGGTCATTTGCCCCCGACCTGGGTGATCACTCCTTGTTTTTTGATGATGACGGAAAAGCGTATATGATTGCCGGGAGCGGAGATTTAAGGTTAGTTGAATTAAAGGACGATCTTTCCGGTATAAAACCTGGCGGAACGGACCGGGTTATCATTAAAAAAGCAAACGTGCCTTCGGGCGGTACCGGCCTCGGTCCGGAGGGCTCTCAGCTGTTTAAGATAAAAGGCAAATATTATCTTTTCAATATTACATGGCCACCGGGCCACGTACGCACTGTTATCATACACCGGGCAGATAAGATCACCGGCCCGTATGAAGGACGAATTGGCCTCCAGGACCTGGGTGTGGCGCAAGGCGGATTGGTTGAAGCGCCAAATGGGGCCTGGTATTCTTATTTGTTCCGTGATTATGGCTCGGTGGGCCGTATTCCCTATTTGGTCCCTGTAAAGTGGGTGGATGGATGGCCCGTTTTGGGCATCAATGGCAAAGTGACCGATACACTCGACCTGCCGGCCGGTAAAGGTTTGATCCCGGGCATTGTTGCTTCAGACGAGTTTACCCGTAATAAAGGCGAACGGGCATTACCACCGGTTTGGCAATGGAACCATAAYCCRGATAATAGCTTGTGGTCTGTTACCGCGCGGAAAGGGTATTTACGGCTCAGCACCGGCAGGATTGACACCAATTTCCTGGCGGCACGAAATTCATTGACACAACGCACTATTGGCCCGGTATGCTCCGGCACAGYTTCGCTCGAYATTTCTAAYATGAAAGATGGTGATTTTGCGGGTCTGGGCCTTTTGCAAMAAAATTACGGGCTGGCMGGTGTCAAAATAACCGGGGATAGCAAAGCTATCATCATGATCAATGCAAGCACCGGAAAACCTGTAGAAGCACAAACAATCCCCTTAAACCAAAAGGTAGTGTACTTTAAAGCGGAATGCAATTTTACGAACAGGAAAGACGTGGCAGATTTTTTTTATAGCCTGGACGGGAAAACGTGGATACCATTGGGCACACAATTAAAAATGGCCTATACCTTCCCGCATTTCATGGGCTATCGTTTTGCTTTGTTTAATTATGCTACAAAAAGTATAGGGGGAGCGGCTGACTTTGACTTTTTTCATATAAAAGGTTCCATTTGATATCAATATTTTTTTAATGGGAGGGTGGTTAACTATTGGGCGGGAAAGCCAGCTTCTTCGACCAGTACATCATATATAATATACACATACACACAGAAATTTAGGACAACAATGAAAATCAGAAAGAAAGTATTGCAGGTAATAGCTCTTTTTGCTGCAGCGGGGACGCAGGCTCAAAATCCGATTATACAAACCATTAATACAGCCGAGCCAGCGCATCCTATCAATTATAAATTAAAAATGAATACAGCAAGTAAAAGCATATTTACTCTTTTCTTTGCTATTATCTTCAGCTTAGGAAGCATAAGTACTCTTTTCGCACAAACTGTTTGGTTAGATAAATTGGATCTCAGCACAGCTACACAGGGCTGGGGCATACCTAAAAAAAACAGGTCGGTTGATGGCAACATCATGACCATCGCAGGCAAAACCTTTGAGCGTGGCTTCGGCACACACGCAGAAAGCTCTCTTTTTATTCAGCTCGATGGTAAGGCAAATTCGTTTACCGCGCAGGTTGGTATTGATGATGAGGTGAAACAACATCAGCCCGCCGTAGAGTTTATTGTATTCGGCGATGGAGCGAAGCTTTGGTCGAGCGGTGTAATGCATGCAGGCGATACTGCCCGGCGATGTAATGTGAAACTTTCGGGTGTGAAAAAACTTGAGCTGCGGGTAACAGAGATAGGGCACAACAATCACGCCGACTGGGCAGATGCAAAATTTGAGGCGATCGGTGTGGCAAGTTTTGCTACTTATTACCCTGTCCCAAGTGAGCCCTACATTCTTACCCCTAAGCCATCGGCAAAACCGAAGATTAATAGCGCAAGCGTTTTCGGTGTCCGCCCGGGCTCGCCGTTTCAGTTCAGGATACCTGCCACCGGAGACCGGCCAATGACCTTTATGGTTGCCGGCTTGCCTCAGGGGCTAAAGCTGGATCAAAAAACAGGAGTTATCGCTGGCAAGCTTGTAACAGCCGGCACTTACGTTATTCAATTGAAGGCAAAGAATGCGAAAGGTATAGCCGAAAAAAGTTTACGCATTATCTGTGGTGATAAAATTGCACTTACCCCGCCGATGGGTTGGAATAGTTGGAATTGTTTCGCTGGAGAGGTTTCTGCTGAGAAAGTCAAGCGCGCTGCGGAAGTAATGGTGAAAACCGGACTTGTAAATTACGGATGGAATTACGTAAATATTGACGACTACTGGCAAAATAACCGCGATTCGAAAGATCCTTCCCAGCAAGGTAAGTTCCGGGACGAAGCTGGTAATATAGTTCCTAATAAAAGGTTTGGAGATATGAAATCTCTGACAGACTATGTGCATGGCTTAGGTTTAAAGATCGGCATTTATTCCAGTCCTGGTCCCTGGACCTGTGATGGCGGTGCCGGTAGCTATGGTTATGAGCGGCAAGATGCCGAAAGTTATGCCAAATGGGGTTTCGATTACCTGAAATACGATTGGTGCAGCTATGGAGGAGTGCTAAATGGAATACCTGATAACGACCCAAACAAAGTAAACTTAATATCTTACAATGGAGGTTATCAATTGTCTACCGCCGTCAAACCATACAAACTAATGGGAGATTATATCCGTCAGCAACCCCGCGACATTGTTTTCAGCTTGTGTCAGTACGGAATGTCAGATGTTTGGAAATGGGGCGGTTCGGTAGGTGGAAACACCTGGCGTACAACGAATGATATAACAGACAACTGGTCCAACGTTAAAAGTATTGCATTAGCTCAGGATCAGTCTGCAGCCTGGGCTAAACCCGGTAACTGGAACGATCCGGATATGCTGGTTGTAGGAACAGTAGGCTGGGGTAGCCCGCATCCCACCATGCTTAAACCAGATGAGCAGTATCTTCACTTCAGCCTTTGGAGCCTTTTCTCTGCGCCTCTGCTAATTGGTTGCGATATGGAAAAGCTGGATGCCTTTACCCTGAATTTATTAACAAACGATGAAGTTATTGCTGTTAATCAGGATGCTCTTGGCAAACAGGCTACCTGTGTTCAGACTATCGGAGATCTGCGCATTTATGTAAAAGAATTGGAGGATGGCAGTCGTGCAGTAGGCTTTTGCAATTTCGGTCTGGAGAACGTGGATATCTCTTACAAGGACCTGAAGAAGCTTGGTATTTCAGGAAAGCAAAAGGTGCGTGATCTTTGGCGTCAGAAAGATATTACAACAATCCATGCGGACAAAGAGGCTCTTTCGGTGAAGGTTCCGATGCATGGAGTGGTTCTGTACAAATTTACGCCGGTTAAATAGCAGGATAAGATCTCTTATCTGAGCTCGATTGATAACTAGTTGAGCCTTAAATAAGATGCGGTTGTTATAAAGTTAGGATCTCGTTACTTCAAAAAAGTATAAATCAATATGAAACAAAATAATACAAACAAAATTACATGGCATGTTGGCGCAATAGTTACAGTCCTGCTGTTTTTGGCAGGGAACATTGCCTGCTATGGTCAGGGTATTGATAAAACTGAGCGAAAGCAATTATTTGATAATAACTGGAAATTTTTTCAGGGAGATACTATGTCTGCAAAATCAAGGGATTTTAGTGATATGAGTTGGCGAAACCTTGATTTACCGCACGATTGGAGTATCGAAGGGAAAATAAGTCCTAAAAATCCGATGGGCGGCTCCGGTGGATACTTTCCTGCAGGAGTAGGCTGGTACCGGAAAGCTTTCAAAGCCCCGGCCGAATGGAAAGGCAAAAAAGTGTCCATTTATTTTGAAGGGGTTTATATGAATTCTGAAGTTTTTATTAACGGGAAATCACTTGGCATTTACCCTTATGGCTATTCGTCATTTAGCTATGACCTTTCACCTTTTTTGGATTTTAATAATGAAAATGTAATAGCGGTAAGGGTAGATAATTCGCAGCAATTGAACAGCAGGTGGTACAGTGGTTCTGGTATCTATCGCCACGTTTGGATGAATGTTACCGATGCTGTGCATATAGCCGAGTGGGGAGTTGCAGTTGCCACTCCCGATGTGTCTGCAAAAAAAGCAACCGTTCAAATTAAAACATTAATTAAAAACGAAACCGGGTCGCCTCAACATCTGGTGCTTAGTACCTTGCTGAAAGGGCCAAACGCTAAAAACGCAGGCAATAAACAAGTAACTGTTGACGTGGCTGCTAACAGCGAAAAGGAAATTGCTCAAACAATTTCGGTATCAGCCCCTATGTTATGGGCGCCGGAAACGCCGCATTTATATAGTGCCCGGATACAGGTATTACAAAATAAAAAAATAGTTGACCAAACAGCGACCGGGTTTGGCATACGTTCCATCAAATTTACTACGGAAAACGGGTTTCAGCTTAACGGAAAAACAGTAAAACTGAATGGAGGGTGTGTGCATCATGACAATGGCTGCCTGGGTGCCGCTGCTTTTGACCGTGCAGAGGAGCGCAAGGTTGAACTGCTCAAAGACTGCTCAAAGA
>NZ_JBFUCY010000064.1:0-7223 GCF_056404995.1 Mucilaginibacter sp. P2_A5 | reverse complement strand
TTTAACCTCTGTTGGCATCTCATCTTTTCCTTTCGTGGCTTTTGATACTTCTAACATAGCCCGTTTACCCATCTCTTTCCTTTCCGCTATAACCCATCTTGATATTGCCGCACGGCTATATCCACTTTTCCTTGCCAATTTACGCATTGTCGTCCCACCTGCCAAGTATTCTATTACTACTTGCTCTTTCTCCGGTAATTTGTCCATTTTTTTGTCTTGATTGTGTAAACCCAGATCAGGACAAGTCAGCCTTAGTACCCAAAGAGACTGATAGGGTGACTTATGCCGGATAGTGTAAAATCGGAACCTGATAGTGAACGGGAAATGGAATATTATCTGGTCTATTTATTTTTAGCCTGTGGTCGGTGTTATCACCGCACCACTTCCAGTTGGCCTTACGGAAGCCCGGTATGATATAGATTTGCAAATAAAGCATTTGTAAAATACAAGCTTTGGCTGGTGCGGTGATAACACCGACCAGAAGCTGAAAATATAAAATACAAGCTTTGGCTGGTGCGGTGATAACACCGACCAGAGGCTAAACGGCGGAGTGTTCGCAGTAGCGTTGGCTATAAGAACACATTACTTTAAAAGCATTGCCTGAATGACCCGACTTTCTCTATCGAGTTCAAGCTTGGTACGAGAATTTAATGGCATAACATTATGAATATTTGATTGAGCGTCATCCAGTATCCAAACCTCTTTAGGATATTGCACCGGTACGCTACCATCCTGAAAGAAAAGTGGGGGATTATTTTTCTTCGCCATATATTCAGGAATTGCTATGTTGTTAATCCAAGCGAGCTTAAAGGTGCATAAGTGCTTAAATCCAGATAATATTTTGTCTACATCAGGTTGCGCCACCTGGTCGGGATATTGCATTTTCAAATAGGCCATCGATTTTGCAAGAAGATCTTTGTCGGCATGCAAAGTCAGTATGTTATCAAAGACCATTCTTCTTAGCCTTTTAAATGTTAAATCGGCGACCCCACTGTATTCGGACAACCCTGATTTATAATTTGTGGTAAAAAAATCGTCAGAAAGAAATTGCATTAATTTAGCGGTATTTTCTTTAAGTATGTCTTTTTGATATGATACGGTATCAGATAATAGTTCATTCTGTCTTTTTAGAACCGTTCTAATACTGTCGTTATGTATTAACTCTTTTCGTAGTAAATCCAGTTCTGGCGTATTGTTAGTTATTATTGCAAGATCCTTATGTAAACTCGTTATTGTATCTTTAAGATGGTCAACATTTTGGTCATATTGATATTTCAATTTGTTATCGGCATTATTAAGTAGACCACCTATCGATAACAAAGCTATAATTGCACAACAAAATATGGACATAGTTATATAAACTGATTTTCCTTTTGTTGCTGTAATTCTGTCTTTGAAAGTGAAATATAGTATTATAGCTAAAAGTGCGGCTAAACCAGGTATTCCATATTTTAGCCAATCGGGGTTAATTAATTTTTGATCCATTGTGATTGCAATAAGTTTTGGTTTCAAGTGCTAAAGTTATGTGCAAAATCGAAATTAAATAACTTATTTACAAGTTGTTAATTGTTTTTTTTTGCTAAGATATTTATATTATCAAATTTAGTCTTTTTACCAATGTCTTCAATATGGAGCAAAGTTGTGGTGTTCCACGAAACTCTATTTTAATTTTAGGAAAATAACAATTATGCATGTATTCAGCATAAACCTTAATAATATCCCTCATATGATTCTTCTCCGCCTTTGTTGGTATTCCTTGCCCGTACTTTGTTGGAGTTGTCTCCATAGGTGTTCGGAAGAAATAAAAAAAGCTGAGGGGCGTGCGATTCCTTTCCTGGGGAAGGTGGAGGTAGGGGTTAAATCAGGCGTTCAAGCCGCTTGCAACCCGCCGCTCGTATAAACCCCTCCCTGCTTTGCGCTCATTTCCAGCCGCACCCTCCCGTGGGGAGGGAACTAAAAAGTCTTCCGAACACTTATGGAGACAACTCCAACAACGGCGCAGATATACATATTTTTCATTACGTTTGTTAACCTTCATTTTTAAAAATGCTTAAACCATTCCTTATTACGCTATTAATATTTCTCTGCTTTGGGGGTGTCGGCAAGGCACAAAAGCTTTACATCTGGTGCCCTACAGAACAAGAAGTAAAACCACGAACCGGCTTTTTAGAAAACGAGAATATAAGCCTCGTCGTTTTTGATGGCCGAAGTATCCCTAAAAACAGTAGGATTGAATGCGAAAGCTTAAGTGTTGAGCCGGGTTTAATGGAATACATTAAAAAAGCTTATCCCTCTTGTAAAATAACCAGGCTTAGCGAATCCGAATATTACAAAAAATCAGAGCTAGGAAAAATTACCATTAAAATTGGCATTGCGGCTTATCAGGCCGGTTTTGGAACTGACATCAGTATTGGAATTGGCAGTGTAGGTGGAAAATTCTCTTACGGTATTTTCCCAAAAGGAGAATGGAATGCTTTAACAAGTTACTTCGTTCAAATTTTTGATAATCGTAAAACCGATGAAAAAAAATACAGCAGGGAGATTAGTAGTGTAGTATCCAAATCTAACATGTGGGGTTATAAAACTGCCCGAACTTGTTTGTTCTCGAGTTATGATAAATCAAATCAAGACTTACTTTCGTTTGTGGAAAGTTCGTTTATGGAATGATTGTATGATAATAACCAGGTTCTATTCCGGAAGATTTGATGTATATTATCAATGAATACATACGCGAGATTTTGTGTCGCTTTTGAGATTTTAAAAATACTTACCTTAAACAATGGTCAAAATCATAACACAAAGCCTTGAGGTCTCGACGGCAGATCTTGTTGTAATCCCGAAGTCCACAGCAGGAACAATATCGGGGGCATTCCAAGCCATAATAAACCAGTTAGACAACGGGTACGAGATTTTTCAATCAGATCTTGGAGACGTTGCCTTGTTACCTGTAACTGGTAACTCAAAATGGCGTTACGTTGCACTTGCCTGCAGCGTTAACGATTTTAAGAGTTCTTATACTGCTTTATATCAGATAATCCGAAACCTATTTGAAGGTCTTCCAGCCGATGTAAAAACGGTTGCTCTTCCATTACTTGGCACAGGTGCAGGGGGGATGGATCCAATAAAAGCTTTTCAAATCTTAAGTAAATCCATCGATGAATTGGCTCCCGTGGGGATTAATGTCAATATCCACATTTTAGATTTAAATCTTCATAAAACGCTGGATCAAGCAACCGGGTGGAACCTTACAGTTAGTGCGAGACGGTTAGCTTTTGACTTCATTATAGATGATATAATTGATATTACATGGGTCAAGGATCAGATGACAATGGCAGATTTTTATTTTGACTTCGCCAGATCGAAATTTTTGGAATACCAATCGCATAATCTTGAACTGTCTTTTTATCAATTACTTGGCGACTTATTCGGCCAATCTAATAAAGTATTTAGTAAATTTCTTTTTACCATTGCCGAGAATTCAAGAGAGTACGATTTCTTGGTCCTTTGTGGGCAGTTGGTCGCTTATATCGACAAACATGCTTACAATAAGGATTTGTGGAATAGTTATCCAGATAAACGAACCTTGGCTAGATCTTCGGTGAATCAAACAAGATGGATTCAAAATCTCATAAAGTTTAAAGCGGGAAAAAAAAATCATTACAGCGTACTCACACCAAGTATCAGTAACGCGTTTGCATACCTCCAGAATCCTTCTAAAAACCTTACGATGTTATCGGCAAATCACCGCTACCAAGTTGGAAAGGTGTTTTTTGACATTAGTTCAGACGAAGAATTACTTCCTGCCGTAGAAAAATATTTTATTCAAAAAGGCATCAAGTGCACCAATCCTTATAATAATGGATCGCTTTATTCTAGAATCTTATATATGCCAGATGTTAAGTCGTTGTGGATAATCGAACCAATAACAGCAACTGTAAAAGATTGGAAACTACCTAAACAAATAATAGGATCGTCACAAAAGGACATTAACGCTCAATTACCCGAACAAAACATAAAAGTTGCGGAAATTACAGATGCAGAAATGGTACGCCAGCGTAATCTAAAATTACTAATGCATTCTGACTTATATGCGACAGTAGACCTTTTAAATTACGAAACCTACGCAGCTATTATAGCGAGACTAATTACATCTGACTTGAGTAAACCGCCGTTTAATATAAGTATTCTGGCACCTTGGGGTAAAGGAAAAACGACTTTGATGCGCTTTATTCAAAATAAAATAAATCCTAAAATTTCAGATCTGGCGATTAAAGAGAAGCCGGTTAGTTCTATTATGACGTTAATGAGCTGGCTTAAAACCCCAGACAAAATATTGTCTGATTTAAAAAAACTTGATCACCCTGTTATATGGTTTAATGCCTGGAAGTTTCAAAAAAGCGAACAAGTTTGGTCTGGTTTGGCTGATGAAGTTATTCGGCAGCTCTCGACTCAATTAAGCAGCGTAGACCAGGAACGATTTTGGTTCAAATTAAACTTAAAACGAATAGACAGAGACAAGATAAAAAGGGAGCTTCTTTTCAAGTCGATTCAGAAATTGCTTATACCGCTTTTATATGCGTTTTTTGGTTTATTTCTAAGTTGGGTGCTAGATCAGCTTCCATGGAGACCGTATCTGAATAGCTTTTTTAGAACCTACCCCGTACTTATTAGTGGAATCCCTCTATTCGTGGGAATATTCGTTTCCACAAAACAGGTTTTTAGCAAATGGCAAAAACCGCCCGAGATCGATGCCGGAAAATTCGTCTTACAGCCTGAATACAGATCTAAAATGGGCTATTTACAAGCTGTCGAAGACGATCTTCGTCAAGCTATTGAGATCGTGATAAATCCAGAGAAACCAGCCGTTATTTTTATTGATGACCTAGATCGCTGCTCCCCGACGGTCATTGCTGATGTCGTCGAAGCCATTAACGCATTTATGAGCGGAGATCTGTCTAAATGTTATTTCATTATCGGCCAAGACCCGCAAATGGTGACTGCCTCATTAGATGTTACCTACGAAAAAATTGCCGGTAAAATAGGAAGATTTGAAAGTCAACATGCATCTATTGGCAGATCCTTTCTTGAAAAATTTTCACAGCTTACTATCAATATCCCGGTTATGGACGGGGATCAAAAGAAGCAATTCATTGATTCTTTGTTATCTACTATTGATTTGGAATCAATACCAACGGAAGAGGAGCAGAGAGGATTAATCGAAGCGTATCAAAATTTACAAATTGAAGTCGGAACTCTGTCTGATCCAGAGGATATTTTCACAGAGAAAAAAGATAATATTGAAAAGCGGGTAGAATTATTTAACCGACAACTTGTTTTAAGTTTTCAAGATTCTATTTTGGCTACAGCATTCAAAAACTATCGGATTGAAGACAATGAATTAGAAAACATAATTATTTACGTTGCTGAATATCTTGATTCCCCAAGGACTATTAAACGTTTTCTAAATTTATTCTTATTTTATCACTTTTTTAGATTTACAATTCCAGGAAAGAAGCTATTAAAGATTGATGATCAGACTCTGGGGTTATGGATCGTTATAATGGTAAGGTGGCCACTTCTTGTTCAGGCAATTCAGTGGGATACAGAAAAAGGATTTTTCACTGGCTCGGATTGCCTGGAACGTGCCCGGAAATTTGATGAACTAATAGACGGCAACGGTACTTTCGACGATTATATTATTTCTCTAAAAAGGGAATTGGGCGAGGGCCTTACTTGGCAATGTGATCAGGATTTATACGAATTATGTAAAGGGAAAGAAAAATCATCTATAAAGCTTGAACAGATAGTAATTTCAGGAATTTGGTAGCATGGTTTATGAGAATGATAAACATCCAATTTGTGTTGAATATCTGATATGTCACTGCGATAGTTTTCCGCGTAAGGGATAGCAGCGAATACCGGCCCGGGCCTAATGCCTGTGCCGTATAAGCGAATAGCCCGACCCCGCTTCTATCGGCGGGGGTACGCCATAATCATTACTGCCTTTTGATCATGGTAGTATCAATTTCAAACATTTTAGGATCGACAGGTTGTTCTTCTACAGATATGACATCTTTCGTTTTTGCCGATAAAATATTTTTGTGCGTACTATCATAGTGTACCATTTGAAGTTTTAAATAGTATGCCCCGGATTTGGCTATAATTTTATTAAAAAAGCCCAGGTTCCAGTTTTTAAAGTGTTGCTTATCTACCGTTAAATATCCTCTTGAAAATACAAAGTTGAAATCGGAGTAAGTGGTAGAATCCTTTTGGGGGTAACTAAGGTTCACTTCGATATTTTCACAATCCCTGGAAAGTACCTGACCGCTTACTTTTGTTACTTTAAACCCTTCCATTTTTTCACCGGGGGAATTCAAATTCAATTGATGCAAAGTATCCGAAGTATTGTAAAGATACAGGCGTAAAGCTTTATCATGAAAGTAATAATCTTTAACTACGTGGAAGTTTGCTGATTGTTTGGAGTGTATGCCAACGTAATTGCCATGAGAATAAAAAACCTGTACCGTATCGCTTACAAACGACTTGCTATTGGGGTAGTTAATAAACTCTGCTTCGCGGTAAGTGATCACTCCCTCAAACTCTTTTTGAGATGCTTGCTTAGGCTTTGTTGGAGGTTTACACCCCAGTTGGGCGGTAGAGATTATTGCCGAAAAGATGATGATAAGGGCTTTAAGCATAGGTTTATTTGTTGTTTGTGTTATCTGCATAGTTCATTAAACCCCTACCTTCCCTTCCCCGGGGAAGGGAAGGTAGGGGGCTTTGCTTTGGATGGTGGTGAGGGATGATTTTATATTTACGTGTGCAGGCCTGTCACTCTGAGCCTGTCGAAGAGTCGCGCGGAGAGGCCTTTGCCCACAATGCTTCGACGGGGCTCAGCATGACATGTTGAATAAATAGCCTTTTGTCATTCTGAACGGAGTGAAGAATCTGTTAACCGACATGCATAACCGACGGAAAAGTTCGCGAATAGATTGTATGTATGAAATTGGTTGAGTGTAAGTAAAAAGAGTTCTTGAAAAAAAGGTTGTAGATTAATTGTGAAAAACAGTTACAAACACTTTAAAACAAGAACTCATGAAACAAGGTACACAATTAGATTTTAGCGGTCAAAAGATTTTTGTAGGCATAGATGTTCACAAAAAATCGTGGAAGGTTTGTCTTCGGACAACGCAAATGGAACTTAAAACATTTTCGCAAAACCC
>NZ_JBFUCY010000063.1:0-7808 GCF_056404995.1 Mucilaginibacter sp. P2_A5 | reverse complement strand
GTCAGCAGCATCAGAATTACACCTACCACACAGGATGCAAATGCCACGGTAACCGTAAATGGCGTACCGGTTAGCAGCGGTTCCGCATCGGGAGTAATAGCGCTTAACAGCGGCCCTACTTTAATAACCACAGTGGTAACCGCGCCGGATGGTATCACAACCAAAACCTATAATGTAACGGTAAACAGGACAGGATCAAACAATGGCACATTAAACGCATTGATCATGAACCCGGGGTCGACGCTGTTTCTTACCAGTGCAAATACCACTGCCGTAGATTACACTACCTCTGTTGAGCCAACCGTGACCAGTGTAACGTTTAACCCCTCGGTGCAGCAACCGGGTGCAACTATAACCGTAAATGGCGTTGCGGTAAGGAGCGGTACCACTTCTGGTCCTATAGCGCTTAACAGCGGCCCTACGATAATACCTACGGTGGTTACAGCGCCGGATGGCGTGACCACCAAAACCTATTATGTTACAGTAAACAAGGTTGGTTCAAATAATGCCCGGTTAAACGCGTTGATCCTAAATCCTCATTCAGCACTGGCTTTGGTAAGCTCAACACCAACTAATGTGGAGTACACAACAGTAGTACCCGATACAGTTGGCACAGTTACCCTAACCGCGATAACAACCGACCCCAATGCTACCTTCACCATAAACGGCACTAACGCTTCGCCGGCTACAATAACGCTGAACGTGGGCGACAACCTGGTAACAACCCTGGTTACCGCCCATGATGGCGTAACCACTAAAACCTATAACATAACCATAACCAGGCCCGCCGCCCTGGTTGGAGTTGTAAATAAACATAGCCTAAGCCTGCCTGCTGTTGTAGGGAGCCTTGCAGACAACATGCAAAATGACGGCATAACAGTTCACCAGGGTGTTTCGCCAAATGGCGATGGCATTGCCGATGTGTTTACCATTGATGGCATTACAGCTTATCCTGATAATAAATTAACCATTGTTGACCGGAGCGGCGCACCTGTATTTGAAGCCGCGGGATATGATAATACGAATAAGGTATTTAACGGGCGATCCAATAAAACGGGCGCAATGCAGCATGCGGGTACTTATTATTACTTGCTGGAATACCGCAATAAAGGCCAGTTGAAACGTAAAACCGGCTATTTAATCATTAAATATTAATATGAGGATAACGGGCTTTTTAAGCATTGCATTTTTTTTGACAGGATTTAGCAATCCCGCCGGAACCGTGGCATCAATTGGCCCAAAGGCTATTTCAGTTATTCGCTATTTTACAGTACATTTTTAATTTGAAATTACTGCTTGATTCAAAACATTTTAAGTATTTTCGATTGAAAATTAACTATTCCTAAATAAGGCATACCAAACAGTTAAATCACGATGATATTTTACGGCTGTTTTGGGGTTATATCTTTTTTTAGGAACAGGGCATATCTGACCTTAGTCACTTTATAAAAAAACTGAATCAAGCACCAGGAACCAAAAGTCAAAAAAAGCACAGGTAAATGTTCACCAATCCAGGCCATAGGCTACGCCTACCGGTGTAAATGGGCATGGTTTTATTTTTTATCCCCGACTCCCGGTTTATATACAGTGGCAGAGGTATTAATTGCTATTAAAATTTCCTGTTTTTAAACCAACATTATGAAAAAAAACCTACTCCTTTCAATTTCACCATTCCTTTATAGATTATTGAATTACAGGGAATTATATATGGTTTTTTTTATAACTCTGCTGCCGGTTAAATTATTTGCGCAGGTGCCTGTGATTAGTTACAGCGGGCCCCAGGTTTACCGGCCAGGTGTGGCAATTACCCCACTGAGTCCTACAAGCAGCCAGGTTGCCGCCCCGGCTTATAGCAGCAGCGCGACTACCGTTGGATCAGGATATGCTAACCCGGTAGGTGTAGCCGTAGATGCTGCGGGCAATGTGTATGTGGCCGATGCCGGCAACAATAATGTTAAACCCACAATATATAAAATACCGGCCGACGGCGGCCCACAGGTTGTGTTTTCCTCCAGTTTTAATCAGCTATTCGCCATAGCAATAGACGGTGCAAATAATTTTTACGTGTCGTCAAGTACTTTATGGAAAATACCCGGGGGGAGTGGCACCCCAATTAATTTAGGTGGTTTTAGTCAGCCGCAGGGTATAGCGGTAGACGCAGCGGGTAATGTATATGTGGCTGATACCGGAACTGGTTATATAAAGAAAATACCTTCGGGTGGGGGAAGTATTATAGTTTTGGGAATGGGGTTTAGTTCGCCAACCGGTATAGCTGTTGACAATAATGGCAATGTATTTGTTGCAGAAAACACAGGAAATATAATATGGGAAATACCAGCCGGAGGCGGTAGTCCGGTTTTTATTGGAAGCGGTAATCGTCCAACCGGACTGGTAGTGGATGCTTCAGGCAATTTGTATTTTGTTGATTCCGGCACCCAAAGGATAAAAGAGATATCCGCGGGTACTGGCGTTGTAACAACTATTCGAACTATGTCAAGCCCCACCGCAATAGCAACAGACGCCTCAGGAAATCTATATGCAACCGGATCAAGCGGTTTTACGCATATAGTTGAAAAAATAAAGCCTGTGGGGGGATACTATATAGCCCCTTTTTTGCCTGCCGGTTTAAACTTTAATGCCTCCACAGGCATTATCAGCGGTACGCCCGTTTCTACATCGCCTGCAACAAACTATATTGCCACGGCCTACAATAGCTCCGGCAGCAGTTCGGCAACGTTGAATTTAACAATTAGTTCAACACCAATAGTAACATTAAGTGCAGTAACCGGGAATATTTTTGCATTTGTCGGCACGGCGTCTGTCAGTCCACAAATTAAACAGTTTACAGTTTCGGGGGTTAATTTAACCGGAGACATTATTGCTACAGCGCCGGCAAATGTCGAAGTGTCCCTTGCTTCTGGCAGTGGTTACAGCAGCAGCATAACTATAACCCAATCAGGGGGTGTAACAGGAAACACCACAGTATATGTTCGATCGGCTGCATCTGCGCCCGTTGGTTCTATATCAGGAAATATAACACTTACGTCAACCGGGTTTACCCAGAATGTGGCGGTAACAGGTACAGTAAGTGCGGCGCTGCCCATTGTGGCCAGCACTGTTACCGGCAATATTTCTGCATGCCAGGGTACCGCTTCGGCAAGCCCGAACCTGCAACAGTTTACAGTTGCAGGCACCGGTTTAACAGGTAATATAATAGCAACTGCCCCAACAGGCTTCGAGTTATCACTTGCCTCGGGCAGCGGTTATGCCGGCACTGTAACGCTTACGCAGTCAGGTGGCGCAGTAAATAATACCGTGATATATGTGCGGTCGGCGGCTACTGCACCTGCCGGTACCATATCAGGCAACGTCGTGCTGAGTTCAACAGGGGCCACAAGCCAGAATGTGGCTATAACAGGCAGAATAAATGCATTGCCGGTGGCCGACCCAATCACCAATCAAACCGTCGTAAATGGCGATACTACCACAACCATTAACTTTACAGGTACCGGCAATACCTTTACCTGGGTAAATGATACTCCGGGCATTGGTTTGGCAGCAAGCGGCACCGGCAAAATCGCTTCATTTACTGCTGTTAATAAAACTGCCAGCCCGGTAACTGCAACAATTACTGTAAGCCCGGCATCTACGGGAATGGTATATGCTGCAAATCAAGATTACGATAATGTTTCGGTGGTCAATATTGCAACTAATAAAACTGTAGCTACAATACCTGTAGGTACAACACCCCAGGGCGTTACGTTAAGCCATGACGGTACCAGGGTGTACACGGCCAATTATTATTCAAATAACATCTCGGTTATTAATACCGCAACTAACACCGTGATGGCTACGATCAGGGTTGGCATAAATCCGAGAGCCATGGTATTAAGCCCGGATGACAGCCGGTTGTATGTAGCAAATGAACACTCCAACACTCTATCCGTGATCAATACCGCAACCAATACGATAGCAGCTACTATAACGGTTGGTGAAACTCCGTTTTTTTTAGCGGTTAGTCCTGATGGCAGCAGGGTTTATGTAGAGAATGGCTCATCAAAAAACATCTCGGTGGTCAATACAGCCACAAATACGGTAATAACTACAATCAATCTGGGAGTTTTCGTTAATACTACATCGTTAAGCCCTGATGGCGGTCGTTTGTACCTGGGAACCAGTGTTAATAGTGTTTTGGTTGTCAATACCTCAACCAACACTGTTGTGGCTACTATACCTTTATCAGATCCGGGCTATTTTGCGATAAGTCCTGATGGGAGTCGTTGCTACATTATAAATGGCTCAGGTGCTGTATCGGTCGTCAATGCGGCAACTAATACAGTAATAGCTACTATTACAGTAGGATCGCAGCCCCAAGGTCTGTGTATATCGCCTGATGGCAGTAAGGTTTATGTTGCTAATACAAATTCTAATAATGTTTCCGTGATCGATGCCACGTCAAATACGGTGGTTTCTACTATCCCGACAGGCAAATCACCTACGGATATATCGCCAAGCGCCGATGGTAACCAGGTGTTTGTATTAAACAATAATAATGTTGTCTCTGTGATCAATGTATTATCAAACACTGTAGTATCCAATCTCTCTGTAGGCAAATTCCCCGCATCCTTTGCCACAAGCGGAACCGGCTGTAGTGGCGCAGCGGCTACCTTTACTATTACTGTAAACCCATCTCCTCCTGCCATTCATGGCGGTACAGCAGCAGGCACTATTTCTGCTTGTTTAGGCAGTGCTTCATTAAACACGCAACGGTTTATGGTTACCGGCAATGGTTTAACAGGCAATATTACCGCTACAGCCCCAGCAGGTTTTGAGGTATCACTTGCCTACAGCAGCGGATTTGCCAGCGCTGTAACCATTACACAAGTAGCGGGCAAGGTAGATAGCACCCTAATTTATGTACGGTCGGCGGCAACAGCGCCGGTTGGCAGCATATCAGGTAACGTGACGCTAACTTCACCAGGCATAACCAGCCAAAATGTAGCGGTAACCGGAACAATAAATACATTGCCAACAGTAAACACCATACCCAACCAAACAATTACAAACGGCGGTAGTACCGCAGCTATTAACTTTACAGGCACAGGCAATACTTTTACCTGGGTTAATGATACGCCCGGCGCAGGCCTTGCAGCAAGCGGTATTGGGAATATAGCATCTTTTACGGGCGTAAATACAGGCAGTACCCCCGTTACAGCTACCATTACCGTTACACCGGTTTCGGCAGGCTTTGCATATATAGCAAATTTTAACTCCAATAATGTCTCGGTAATCAACACGGTTACTGATGCAGTGATTGCTACAATACCTGTGGGGAAGGGACCAACAGCGGTAGGCAGAACGCCAGATGGCAGCCGCGTATATGTGGCAAATCTACAGGATAATACAGTGTCGGTGATCAATACAGTCACTAATACCGTGGTAACTACGATTGCTGTAGCTGCAACCCCAAATGCCGTTTTAGTAAGCCCTGATGGTAGCTTGGTTTATGTTGTTAATTCATATCCAGGTAATAGTATTTCTGAGATCAGCACATCAACCAATACAGTGGTATCTACCATAACATTAAGTTCGGGTACAACCTCAATTCCTGAAGATATTGCTGTAAGTCCCGACGGCAGCCTGTTGTACATATCAAGCGGTAGTGAGTTGCGGGTGGTCAACACAGCAACCAATGCTGTTGTATCGTCTATCCCAGGAGCTACCGGAGGATTGGCGCTGAACCAGGATGGAAGCCTGCTATATGCAACACATACTGGCGTTGATGTGATCAATACCATAACCAATACCCATACTGCTACGATAGCGGTGGGATCAGCTCCGAGACAAATAGCGGTAAGCCCAGATGGGGATAGGATCTATGTAACAAACGGCAATTCAGGTACCGTTTCGGTTATAAACACTATAACCAATACCGTTATCGCGACAATTACAGTTGGTTCCGGTGCCAATGGGTTATCAATGAATTCAGATGGCAGCAAGGTTTATGTAGCAAATTATAATTCAAACACTGTCTCGGTTATTAATACTATAACAAATGCCGTTATAGCTACCATACCTGTAGGTCAGGGACCCATTTCAGATGGCAATTTTATTGCGGGTGGCTTGAGCTGCAGCGGCGCGCCGGTTACTTTTACCATCACCGTAAACCCATCCAATAATCCTTCGCTAAGTTCATTAACCATGAACCCGGGTTCTCCGCTGATCCTGGCAAGTTCAGCAGTTGGTACAGTAAATTATACCACCGGGGTCGACGCAACAACCAGTAGCGTAACGCTTACCCCAATAGCAACTTATCCAAGTGGCACTATTACAGTAAACGGTGTACCGGTAACCAGCGGTACAGCATCGGCTCCCATACCGCTTAATAGCGGCCCCACTTTAATAACTACCGTGGTAACTGCGCCGGACGGCATTGCAACAAAAACCTATACCGTAACGGTAAACAAAACGGGGTCAAACAGCGGTGCGTTAAGCACGTTGATCCTGAGCCCGGCTTCTCCGCTGCTGCTGACAAGCGCCACCGTAAGCAATGTGAATTATAAAACGTCTGTAGATCCCTCCATAAACACCGTTACCTTTACACCAACAGTAGTTGAAGCTGGTGCAACAATAACCGTAAACGGGGTGGCCGTAAGCAGCGGCTCCGCCTCGGGTCCGATAACGCTGAACACCGGCCCTACCACCATAACTGTCCTGGTAACTGCCCCCGATGGAAGTACTATCAAAACTTATGCTGTAACGGTAATCAGGGCATCAAATAATGCCACCCTAAGCACCTTGATCATGAATCCGCCCGGCGCAATGTTTCCGGCATTTGGCCCYGCAAGTGTSAATTACACAACCGCTGTAGATCCTGCCGTCARCAGCATCAGAATTACACCTACCACACAGGATGCAAATGCYACGGTAACCGTAAATGGCGTACCGGTTAGCAGCGGTTCCGCATCGGGAGTAATAGCGCTTAACAGCGGCCCTACTTTAATAACCACAGTGGTAACCGCGCCGGATGGTATCACAACCAAAACCTATAATGTAACGGTAAACAGGACAGGATCAAACAATGGCACATTAAGCTCATTGGTCATGAACCCGGGGTCGACGCTGTTTCTTACCAGTGCAAATACCACTGCCGTAGATTACACTACCTCTGTTGAGCCAACTGTGACCAGTGTAACGTTTACCCCCTCGGTGCAGCAACCGGGTGCAACCGTAACGGTAAATGGCGTTGCGGTAAGCAACGGTTCCGCTTCTGGTCCGATACCGCTTAACAGCGGCCCCACGATAATACCTACCGTGGTTACAGCGCCGGATGGCGTGACTACCAAAACCTATTATGTTACAGTAAACAAGGTGGGTTCAAATAATGCCCGGTTAATCTCATTGGTCCTAAATCCGCATTCAGCACTGGCTTTGGTAAGCTCAACACCAACTAATGTGGAGTATACAACAGTAGTACCTGATACAGTTGGCACAGTTACCCTAACCGCGATAACAACCGACCCCAATGCCACTTTCACCATAAATGGCACTAACGCTTCGCCGGCTACAATAACGCTGAACGTGGGCGACAACCTGGTAACAACCCTGGTTACTGCCCATGATGGCGTAACCACTAAAACCTATAACATAACCATAACCAGGCCCGCCGCCCTGGTTGGAGTTGTAAATAAACATAGCCTAAGCCTGCCTGCTGTTGTAGGGAGCCTTGCAGACAACATGCAAAATGACGGCATAACAGTTCACCAGGGTGTTTCGCCAAATGGCGATGGCATTGCCGATGTGTTTAC
>NZ_JBFUCY010000062.1:0-8446 GCF_056404995.1 Mucilaginibacter sp. P2_A5 | reverse complement strand
GCTCATAGTATGATAATAAAACTTGTGCGAAACTGGAAGACTTATTTTCCGACAAGATCGGCAAAAGAGGTCATGGCTGATTAGTTGTCCACAAAAACGTTATCGTTTTTAAAAAGAAAAAAAGAAGCAAAAAAAGAAAAACGTGTTGAAATATGGAAAACCTAAGGAGGTTTCCCACATTCCAACACGACAAACAATAACAAATTATTATCTTTATTTAAACTGTCAACTTATTTTAGGACGAGTCAGGCTACTTCATATTTTCTGTCCCCGCGGGGTCTCTCGGAGAGGACCCAGCGATTGCACGGCGCAAGTCGTAATTTCCAATGCCGCGTTTATGCGAGGTGTGATTGGGAACCTCAGGGTCCTCTCCGAGAGACCCTGAGGGGACGGCGAGTTGTCAGTCCTCGCGGGGTCTCTCGGAGAGGACCCGGCGGTTGCACAGCGCAAGTCGTAATTCCCGAAGCCGCGTTTATGCGAGGTGATTGGGGAACCTCAGGATCCTCTCGGAGAGATCCCGAGGGGACGGCGCACTATCCGGCATAAGTTACCCTATCAGTCTCTTTGGGTATTAAAGCCACTTCATATTTTAAATTCCATTCTTTGATGTGTTCTAAAATTGGCAAAAAAGCTAAGCCTTTTTCAGACAACTTATATTCTACCCTTGGCGGTAATTCCTTGTAGGCTAATCTTTCCAATAGTCCATCTTCTTCCAACTCTTTCAGTTGCTCGGTTAGTACTTTCCTTGAAATGAGTGGTATTATAGAATCCAGCTGGCCAAAACGAATGGTACGGGCGCCAATTACATTTATAATTATCGGCTTCCATTTATTACCAATAGTGCCAATAGCTCTCGTAAACGGGCAATTCGAATTGCAAAATCTTTCGTCCTTCATATAATTTAAAATTGTAGTTACCCAATGGTAACCAGAATACACTGTCGATAGTTACAAATATAAACTATTGACGGTATGTTTGCGAAACAAAATTAAATACAAATTAAAAATGAGCAGACTAAAAAATAAAGTAGCAGTTATTACAGGTGGTAATAGTGGCATTGGGTTTGGTATTGCGCAGGAATTCAAAAGTGAAGGTGCTGTAGGCGCTGTTGTGGGCCGAAACCAGGAAACTTTAGATAATGCTGTGGCTGAGCTTGGAGATAATTTTATAGCCATAAATGCCGATGTAACCAACCTTACCGACCTGGAAAGGGTGTTTGCAGCAACAGCTGAAAAATTTGGTAAAATAGACGTGATTGTAGCCAATGCAGGTGCCGGAACTGTAGGAACTGTGGCAACTTTTGACGAAGCCGGCTTTGACAAGGCAATTGACCTGAACCTGAAAAGTGTTTACTTCACTGTTCAAAAAGCATTGCCCTATATGAATGATGGTGGCTCTGTTATTTTGATCGGGTCGAACGCTGCACATCGGGCATATGCGAATTTTACGCTGTATGGTGCTGCAAAAGCGGCCGTTATCTATTTAGCCAAAGGATTTTCAAGCGACCTTTTAGACAGAAAGATCAGGGCAAATGTGATCACACCAGGCACAACAGATACACCCGCATTTGACAAGTTTGTTCCGGCAGAACAAATTGACGCTGTAAAAAAACATTTTGCAGATCAAATGCCGATAGGCCGGATCGGGCAACCAGCCGACATTGGTAAAACAGCGGTTTTCCTGGCCTCTGACGATTCCTCGTTCATGCTTGGCGCCGAACTCCTGGTTGATGGCGGCATGACTTATTTGGCTAAATAATTAACCCCACACCGACGAGGGTATGTAACCCGTGCCATTAAATAATTAAAATAATTTTCAAAATGAGTAAACTAAAAAACAAAGTAGCGGTAGTTACCGGTGCTTCAAAAGGAATAGGCGCATCTATTGCCAAACACTTCGCGGCAGCAGGCGCGAAGGTGGTTGTAAATTATGCCTCAAGTAAAGAAGGCGCGGATAAAGTAGTTAAGGAGATAACCGATAATGGAGGCATAGCCATTGCAGTACAGGCCGATGTATCGAAAGAAGCCGATGTAACCAGGATGTTTAAAGAAACTGAGAATGCTTTCGGTACGCTGGACATTTTGGTAAATAACGCGGTATCCCAAGGATATGCGCCTATTGAACAAATTTCGATAGAAGATTTCCACCAAAGTTTCAACGTGAATGTGTTAGGGCCGATATTGACCATCCAGGCAGCTTTGAAACTTTTCGGCGATAAGGGTGGGAACATTATCAATATCAGTTCGGGTGCAAGTAAATACCCTCTTCAAAATGCCTCATTGTACTCTTCAACTAAAGCGGCATTGGATGCCTTCACAATAGCTTTATCTAAGGAGTTGGGTATTAAAAACGTTCGTATCAATTCTATTTTGCCAGGCGCTACAGCAACAGAAGGCGCAGCCAGCGCGGGCGTTACCACCGGCAGTGAGTATGAAAAGATGTTTGTCGAAAAAACACCGCTTGGCCGTAGAGGCCAGCCTGAGGACATTGCGAAAGCTGCCGTTTTTCTTGCTTCGGATGATGCAGCCTGGATTACGGGCGAGCAAATTTCCGTTTCGGGTGGTATGTATGGGTTTTAAATCCATCAACTCCCAAAAATGAACGACAATGTGGCGGAATTATTAGTTGACGATGGTTTCACCAAAAAGCAAAAAAAATAGCTTTAAAAGCATAAGTTTCTTTCAAATCACTGCTTTCTTCCGAAAGCAGGGATTTATAGCATAATCATCAAATACATAAAATTGATTTAGTTAACTTGTTGATAGTTCGGTGTTTTCATGTAGCTTTGTTAAAGAACATTCGCCAATTGTATACTTGTTTAAGCTTTAATCTTATGAATTTTAAACACATGATCATAGTGGTTGCATTAATGGGTTTAATGGCCAGTTGCAAAAAGGACAAAAATTCGGGAAAATTGCCAGACACCGAAGTCACAAAAAAAGACACCATTTATCTTTTAAAGAGCATAGTAACCAATGAGCTGCTGTCGCCAGCGCCGGTAACAAAAACGGAGAGCTTTACTTACACCGATTCGCACCAGCTAACCAAACATACCGTTGTTTATAAAAGCGCTTCGCAGAATTTTACGGTAAGTTTTACCATAAATTACGATGGCACCGGAAGGATTACAGAAGTGATTAAAACCGGAACCCGGTATTACCCATGGAATAAGCTTACCTATTCCTATTCGGGTAATGTTATGACAAACGTTTATCATTATCCGGAAGCATCGGCGGATAGCCTGGTCACTACGCTGAATAGTAAAGGCTATGCAGAAAAAGTAGTAGGCAAAACACAACAATATCAACTTGTATATGATGTTGACGGCAACATCACCAAACGGGGTTTATATGATAATTCAAATCCATCAGTGCCTACTTTTGTAACTAATTTTAAGCATGATAAAAAAAGTAGCCCCTTCAAGGCCCTGAAAAATAATTTATACGTTTTGTACCAGGCTTTTAATGATATATACAGCCCGGTTAATAACAGAATAAGTAATAACGACCTGGAATTTTATAATTATACTTATAATAAAGACGGTTATCCCCTGCAAATGGTGGTTGTACACAGTACCGTAGCCGTTCGTAAACTTGACTATACCTATACTGTAATCATACAGAATAAAAAGTAAGTCGGGGATATGCGGGCTAAACCGGCACTACAGATGGGATTTCTTTCCCGCGCGTTCTCTCCAATGCTATTACGTTAAAAGAAGCAGAAGTGAAAAATAATATCGAACACCGAATATCCAACACCGAAGTTTCTTCTTCATTATTCGATATTGGATATTCGGTGTTCGATATTAAATCGGCCTTAATTTAATAACATTGGAGAACCTCTGACGAAATAAGGAATTTACCCGTTATAACTCCCGTCAAACTCCACAATCCATTCTATCCCGTACTTATCCCTGAACATTCCGGCATACGTACCCCAGGGCGTATCGCCAATGGGGCCTTCGACATCTCCGCCTGCTGACAGGCCGTTAAATATATTGTCGGCCTCTTCACGGCTATCGGCGCTTACTGATATTTTCGACCGGTTTTCGGCTTCATTTACGCGTCCCATAAATTCGGGCACGTCGTTGGCCATTAACACATTGTGTTTGCCAAGGGGCAAAACTATCTGCATTATTTTATTGGCCTCATGTTCTGGTATCTGAAATTCGGGGCCGGCCAGGTCCTTGAAACAGATGATCTTGGTAAACTCTCCGCCAAAAACTGATTTGTAAAAAGTGAATGCTTCTTCGGCATTTCCGTTGAAGTTGATCCAGGGATTAATTGCTCTCATGATTTCTATGTTTTAATTGTTAATGTTTCGGTTTATAAATTCTTAAGATAAAGTTGATAACAGCTCTTCCAGGTTTTTTAATGTCATGGTAAAACCTATTTTGAAGCCCTCCAATAATTTCTCCATTCGCTCAAACGACTCATTAAAAATGGTAATGTCCACTTTGGTTATTCCATTTTGTTCGCTGAAATTGTAATCCCATTCAGACCCCGGCAGTTCACGATTTTCGTCTTTATCAGCAAACGCGTTGTACATCTTAAAATTGGTTTTCGGGGTAATGGATGTAAATTCCTGCACCGACCAACGTTCCTGCCCATCGGGGCTTATCATCGCGTAAAATCGCCGTCCGCCTACTTCAAAATTCATATACTTGGTTTTGGCACGCATAGGTGCAGGTGCCCCCCATTGGTCAAGCAGTTCGGCTTTGGTAAAGGCATCCCATACTAAAGATTGCCCGGCATTAAATTCCCTGGTTATATAAACCGTTTTCGCTGCCTTGTCAACGTTAAAATCAAATAGCAAATCGTTGTTCATTTTTCTGTTTTTTTAATTGTTGATAATAGTTGGTCGAGTTGATTGAATTGTGTTTCCCAGCTTTGCCTGAATTGGGCTAACCAGTTGTCGAATTCCTGCATTTTTTTTGCGTTAAAGTGATAATAAATCTCCCGGCCGCTTTGCTCGGGTTTAATCAAATCGCATTCGTGTAATACTTTAATATGTTTTGATACGGCCTGCCGGGTCATATCAAATTTTTGGGCCATGGCATTTGGTGTTAATGCCTGTATGGCAATTAAAGTTAAAATAGCCCTGCGTGTTGGGTCGGCTATGGCCTGGAATATATCTTGTTTCATTTTACAGATGTTCAATTAAGCAACCTACAGGTTGCAAATATATACGCAACTTTTGAGTTGCGCAAATTTATTTGCTTTTATTTTCATCGGGATAAATGCAGGATTTAGGATTGCTTAGGCTGCGGTTCCGATTCATACAATTTAATACGTTTAACTTTATTGAGGTTTGTTGTGAACAATACTTCGATGAACATCGTTACTTTTAATCTATAACGAGATAAAACTATGGCAGAAAATAAATTAATAAGAATGGACAATATGGGCATCGTTGTAGAATCCCTCGATAACGCCATTTCTTTTTTTACAGAAATAGGCCTGAAGCTTGAAGGGCGGGCTACCGTGGAAGGTGAATGGGCGGGCCGCATTACCGGGCTGGGTTCTCAGCGCGTAGAAATTGCCATGATGGTTACCCCGGATGGCCATAGCCGCCTCGAGCTTTCGCGATTTGTTACCCCGCCTGTAATTTCAGATCACCGTACAGCCCCGGTGAACGCGCTGGGCTATCTGCGTGCGATGTTCACTGTTGAAGACATTGACGAAATGGTATCCAGGCTCAGCAAGCACGGCGCTCAGCTTGTAGGCGAAATGGTTCAGTATGAGAACTCATACCGACTCTGCTACATCCGCGGAACCGAGGGCCTTCTTATCGGTCTGGCGCAGCAACTCGGCAGTCACTGAGTTTCTCCGCCCTTGTTGGAGGTTGACAACCCCAACAACGGCGAGTGCCAGCAAACTAAACCCCTCCGATTTTCTTTCAAACGAAGTTGTTCCCTGACTATTTGCGCGCCTGGCTGATTACAGCACTTATCGGAGCTATCATGGGGGCAGCTCCGTATTTTTCGGCAAGTTCTTTTTCCACTTTAATTTTTATCTCGTCTATCCAGGCCGGGTTACGCTTTTTAATCTCCTCATAAATAGGCCCCCACTCTACCAGACCGTGTGTTGCTTCTTTTGCGGTTGGACTAACGGCAAAAAGTTGTACTTTTTCAATTGATATTTCTGCAAACCCGGCATGCTGTAATAATGGCGTTATGACGGCTTCATCATTCATCGAGGTAGCAAGATTATAAGATTCGGGCAATGGCTCGTCCAAATATTGCTGTGCTATAGTTCTGCAGGAATATGACGCAGCGTTATTCTCCAACTTATCCCAGGTTGTAAATAAAAATGAGCCGCCCGGTTTTAGCACCCGGTATGCCTCTGCAAATGCCTTTGGCTTATCCGGAACAAACATATACCCGAAGCAACAAATAACCATGTCGATGCTATTGTCGGCAAAAGGAAGTTGTTGGGCATCTATATTTTGCCAGTCGATATCAAGATGGCTTAATTTTTTTTTGGCTACGGCCATCATATCCTCGCTAATATCTGAAGCGATTAGTTTTGCCGGGGGTGGAATGCGTTCGCGGATATGGCGGGTAACTCGGCCTGTTCCGGCGGCAATTTCCAGCACTATAGAAGCCAGTGCGGAGTCAATCCGTTTTGCTACTTCTACTGCAAATGGTTCAAAGTATAGCGGACCAAAGAATTGATCATATTGAATGGCAGCTTCTCCCGGCAAATCAGGGGAAGGAACTTTAGTCGAAGTATCATTCATGAATCATTGATTTTATATTTTAGGAAACTGCACAGCGGTTAGCTGCGGCTACCATTCCATTGCGTTATTTCTGTCCTAACGGAATCTTTCCAATGGTATAAAGTTAAGGCTAAAACAAAGGTAAAATAATCATGAATAATGAATTTCTGTCCTCGCGGGGACAGTGAAAGGCCTCATGGATGAGCAACAAATAAAGTTGCTTTGGTACGACAGGTATAATCTGCTTATTGCCGCAGTTTATCAATTATCACGATAAGAAAATATACCGCACCGCCACCGGTAAGGATTACATCTAATACAACGAACAGGTTACCCAATACAGGCCCAAGCGAAGCATGTGTCCATGCATAAAGAAAAAGGAAATTACCCAACCCGATGATGGCTATTGCAAATAAAGCCTTATATCTTGTTTTCCAGTTGCGCATTAGCGAATATACAATATATTGCTTTCCCCTCATCATGACACTCCCATTACCATCCACCCTCACCTACGTAAAAATGTATCATTCTTCCCCACTTCCGTATAAATCGGGCGGCAAAAGGCACTCTACATTTGTGTCATAATTAAAACAACAAAACAATGGCAAAAACAATTTTTATTACCGGCGCCTCACGTGGCTTTGGTAAATTATGGGCCGATGCACTACTGCAACGCGGCGATAAAGTAATAGCAACAGCCCGCGACCTGCGTACCCTGGATGACCTGGTAAACAAATACGGCGACAATATTTTACCCCTGCAACTGGATGTGAACGACCGTGCTGCCGGTTTCGCGGCCATCAATAAGGCAAAGGAACATTTTGGCAGCATTGATGTATTGATCAATAACGCGGGCTACGGCTTATTCGGCAGCGTTGAAGAAACCACCGAGCAGGAAGCCCGCGAACAAATGGAGACCAACTTTTTTGGCTTGCTATGGCTTACACAAGCGGTGTTACCTGTAATGCGCCAACAGGGGCATGGGCACATCATCCAGGTTTCGAGCGCGTTGGGTTTGGTTACGTTGCCTGTGTTGGGCCTGTATAATGCCTCAAAATTTGCTGTAGAGGGCTTAAGCGAAACCCTGGCTGCCGAGGTAAAGGGCTTTGGCATTAACGTAACGCTGATAGAGCCTAACGGCTTTGCCACGGATTGGGCAGGTGCTTCATCGGCACATACCACCGAGATGCCGGAGTATGATGGCTTGCGGGCAGCTTTCCAGGCTGGCTTAACCGATGATATTTTTGGTATCCCCGAAGCAACTAATGATGCGGTGCGAAAGTTGATCGACAGTGAAAACCCTCCCCTGCGTTTATTCCTGGGTAGCCAGGCTTACCCCTGGATTAAACAGGTTTATGAAAGTCGTTATGCCGAGTGGGATAGCTGGAGCGAGGTATCGGCAGCAGCACACGGTAAATAAATATTTAATGGTATTATACTGACACAATTTACGCCGGAATTCGGCGTAAATTTGTTTAATATTTTTTGATCATGCAGCATTTTAAAAACTTGGCCGATATGCACCGTTTCAACGGCTTTGCCCCGCCCGAGAACCCGCTCATCAGCGTACAAAGGTGCGTACACACCTGTTCGTTCGGCAACAGGGAGTTTACATCCGATTTTTATATGATTGGGTTTAAAAAACTGAAGTCGGGCGTTATTATGTACGGCCGCACCCGGTACGATCATGATAACGGCAGCATGATGTTTGTAAAACCCCGCCAGA
>NZ_JBFUCY010000061.1:0-12259 GCF_056404995.1 Mucilaginibacter sp. P2_A5 | reverse complement strand
CTGATCCGCAAAAGCATATATCTGAGAAACTTTAAACCTTTGCTCCTGCTGGACAACAAAAAGATATAAAGTTATCATTTCCTGATCTGTAAATTCAGGTTTATCATTATTCGTGTATCTTTGATATAAGTATTGAAGTTCTTCGTCGTGTAACTTGCAGATATGCAAATAGATAGCGATTAGTTTGAGTGCTTTAGCCTTGGGAATCATTCTTAAAGTTCGATGTGGTAATCTTCTTTAAGATACTGATTTTCAAGGCTTTAAATAAATAAAACCACAACTAAATGACTTATAATCAAACACTTAACTCATAAAGTTTTCAACACCTTTCGACCCTTGATTCGCATAACTACTTGATACTAAAAAGAGGGCGTTTCCCCGTTGGTAGAGACGGGGCCAGGCCTTCCATTCATACGCGCACAAGGCCTTAGGCGCGGCCAATGCCCATGCCCACCACCGGGGCCGGTATCCATTTCAGTCCTTAACGCGACCGCCGTTATTCCTAAAACCTCCGTCTCCGCGACTGCGACCGCCAATATATGTCACCCTTTCAGGGCTATCCCTTGTGTATCGCATTCTAGCACAGGGCGATGCCCTGTACTGGGTTATTAGTCCCTTTCAGGGCCTGCAAAGTTCAAAATCGACCTTGTACTGAAAAAACCTCGATTACCTACAGCCCTGAAAGGGCAAAATACCCCTGCGATGGGTGCAGCCCATCGATTAAAAATGTACCACCGTGATAGCCCTGAAAGGGTGACATATCAGCCGCCGAACTTGCGTATCGGGCCAACCTAATTCCCCGCTACCGCAAGAGCTTTCCCCTCAACTACCGCAAGCGTTTTCGCTGCCGCAAGGCTCCTGCCTTGTGGCCCGCTGATAGGTAAACGCCATGCTAAGTAATGAATATGCAACACCCGGATGTTTAAATTCATCCGGGTGTTTTTTGTATACAGCAGCTCGCGTAAAGGATTGGCGTGGATACCGGCCAAAGGGGCTAAGGCCTGTGCAGTATGAACAGAAAGCCTGGCGCCGCTTCTACCGGCGGCGTACGCCCATGTTTTCAGTTAAAAGTTAACGCAGTATCAAGTATTAAGACAGTCGCACTATTAGTAGCAAGATAGCTGCTTTTTCTTAAGCGCGAAAGTTAACAATCCTGATACCAGGTATTAACTAACTGATACTTTCCCCAAAAAAATCTTGATACCTGATACTTACTACTTGATACTACTATACTATATTTACAACCAGGAAAGGCAAAATCATAGTTTAACTGGAAGAACGTCCGAAAGCACATCGGGAGGTAAGGGTTCAAATCCCTTCTTGCCTTTCTTATTTATGAAACTTTAAATACTGCCGGTATAACGATAAGGAGATAGCTGCTTTAGTTTAAATGAAAAAACACCAGGTTGCTAAACTGGAGATGTCGGTTTAAGTCCGGACGCGCTATTCCCCATTTTTAATTCAAAAATTATGCAATACAAATTTAGTGAGCAGGAATGGCAGGCATGCCTAAAGGTACTTAACTCGCTAAAGGATAACCCTTTTGAAAACCCCGACAATCTGCAGTTTAAAACACTTATCACCTCCATTTATAAACAGGCCAAAAAACAAAACAAACAGGAACTTCACACCGGGAAAAAGGCAGCAGATGCGGCGTTGCTTAACAGCACAACCATCGTTACAAACGCCCGCGAGATAACCACCCAATTTGCACATACCGAAAGCGAAAATACCCAGATACAGCAACTGCAAAAACCGCGTACCTGCTACTCGTGTGGAGAGGTTTTTACCCAGCTTCATTTTTTTTACCATATGCTATGCCCGGCCTGCGCCGCTATAAACTATGGCTGGCGTACCCAACAGCACAATTTTGCAAACTATAACGTAATTATTACCGGCGGTCGGGTTAAAATTGGCTATGCTGCCGTTTTAAAGTTTTTACGCTCCAATGCCAACGTAATCCTCACTACCCGTTTCCCGGCACTGGCTTTGCAGCAGCTACAGGCCGAGGACGATTATGAGCAATGGGCAGGCAGGCTCACCGTATACGGCCTAGATCTGCGGAATTTAAAAGCCGTGGAAGAGTTTATTGTTTACTGCAACAACAACCTGGGCAGTGTTGATATTTTGATTAATAACGCCGCCCAAACCATCAAGTACCCGGCCGATTATTATAAGCCTTTACTGGCAAAAGAAAACTCGTTTTTGCTTAAAAACGGCACCGCAAACCTGCTGCCCAATAAAACTCCGTTATTATATCAACAGGATAGCCTGCTATTACCGGGCCTTGCCGATGCGGAGATGACGGTTAACCGTTTTGGGCAGCCTGTAGATAGCAGGGACAAAAACAGCTGGAACTCTACTTTAGCCGAAATTGAGCTGGAAGAACTGCTTGAGGTAAACCTTATCAACCATATATCGCCTTACCGGCTTATTTCGGGCCTCAAAAACCTGGTGCTTAAAAGCCCGTATCCCGAACGTTTTGTTATCAACGTTACCTCGTCTGAAGGGCAGTTTAACTACGCCGGTAAAACCATATTTCACCCACATACCAACATGACCAAGGCGGCATTAAACATGCTCACCCGCACCTCGGCGCATGAATTTATTAAAGATTCCATCTTTATGACGGCTGTTGATGTAGGCTGGATTTCGACCGGGGCCAACGAAACAAAAAGAGCACAACAATTTGCCAGCCTCAAAATCCCCCCGCTCGACCCGCTTGACGGCGCCACAAGAATTATGCAACCAATTGTGGACGTACTTAATGGCGACAAAACACTTTTTGGCGTTTTACTCAAAAATTACAAGGTGGTTGATTGGTAGGTTTTAGGAGCGGAATCAAGATAGCTGCAATTGAATCCTTGAGTCCGAAAGCTTTTGGTCCGAAAGTTTTTTTTTCGAAAGTCCGGAAGTCCGAAAGTTAAAAACTAGGATACTATTCTTGATTCTCCTCCTAAAAAAATCTTGATACTTGATACTTGCTACTTGATACTATTTCTTGACTATTTCTTGCTACTAAAAAAGCCCATCATATTTCTTATTAGGAAAAAGCATTTTCATGTTTATCGCCCGCAATCTTGTTAATGTTAAATTTAATCGTAACTTTCATCATACTTTTACTTCCTCTTCATCAGATCTTTTTTATAAATCCTAAAGCGTTTTAATTTCATTTTATGCTTGCAGCTGATCCCCATCATATTATAGCCATTGGCGCATCTGCCGGCGGTATGGATGAAATTAATTCATTTTTTGACCATACCCCTTTAGATGGGGTTTCGTATATAATTATCCAGCACCTATCGCCCGATTTTAAGAGCCGGATGGTTGAGTTATTGGCCAGGCATAGCAAACTGGTTGTAAAAGAGGCCCAAAATGGCGCTATCGTAAAAAGCAACGAGGTGTACCTGATCCCCCATGATCAATTTATGATTATAAAGGATGGCGCGCTTATTTTAACGGCCAAAGGCCAGCACCCGGGCCTGCACCTTACCATTGATGCTTTTTTTTATTCGCTGGCCGAAAGCAACGGTAATAAGGCCATTGGCATAATACTATCGGGCTTAGGGCGCGACGGGACCGAAGGCGTTAAAGCCATTAAAAAAGCCGGCGGAATGGTGATGGCCCGCAACCCCGAAACTACCACTTTTGGCAGCATGCCATCGCATGCCATTGCTACCGGCATGGTTGATTTTATTTTAGAGCCCGAACTTATGCCCGCCGCCATTGAAGAATACGTAAAACACGAACAGGAGCTATTGGCCGATGAGGAGGAAGACGAAAAAACTATCGCCGAAATTATAGCGTTGATTAAGGAAAAATCGCCGCTTGATTTTTCGGATTATAAACTGAGCACCATCCTCAGGCGCACCAAAAGGCGCGCCTCTAACAATAACTATGCATCACTTAACAGCTACCTTGATTTTCTGAAAACATCGCCCGATGAGGTAGAAGCGCTGGGTAAGGATTTCCTGATCAGCGTAACTTCTTTTTTCAGGGATAAAGAGGCGTTCGGGTTTATCAAGAGCGATATCCTGCCGGATTTATTGGGAAAGCTTACCCCGGGCGAAGAATTAAAAATGTGGATAGCCGGTTGCGCCACAGGCGAAGAGGTATACTCCATGGCTATATTAATTGCCGAACACCTGCACGGTAATTTTGCAAACGTAGCGGTAAAACTGTTTGCAACAGATATTGATGCTATTGCCATGGCCCACGCCGCTAAAGGCATTTACAGCCATGCCATAAAAAAAGATGTATCGGCCGAAAGGTTGCAGAAATATTTTATAAAAGAAAAAGCGGGCTACCGGGTTACCCCGGCTATTCGTAAAATGGTAATTTTTGCCCAGCACGACCTGGTAAAAAACCCACCGTATTGCAACATGCACCTGATTACCTGCCGCAACCTGCTCATTTACATGACCCCGGTTTTGCAAAAGAAAATCTACACCATGCTGTTGTTCGGGTTAAAAATTGATGGCTACCTGTTTTTAGGATCGAGCGAAAGCCCGATGCCCATTATTAAAGACCTGGAAGTAGTGAATAAAAAATGGAAGATTTATAAAAACCTGAAGGTAAAACGAGGGGTTAGCTTCGACGCTTTTTCGTTGCCCGAGCTATTAGATATTAAACGGACAGCCGCAAAATCGTTGCCCGAAGATAACGGCAATACCAATAACCCGCTATCGGAACAAATGCATACCCTGCTGGCCCAAAATATGGGCTACCTGGCTGTTTGTATTAATGAGGTAAATAATGTGGTAAAATCATACGGAGATACCTCCAGGTTTTTGCTGCAGCAAAACTTTAATTTAAACCTTGCCGAACTATTGCCAAAACCACTTGCCATAGCATTTAATGCCTTAAAAATTGATGCCTTAAAAACAAATGAAAAGGTTAGTGTTAGCGGTGTGAAAATTAAATCCGGAAAAAAAATAATCAGGGTAAACTTATCGGTTATCCCGGTGATACCAAAAAAAGGCGATCAATCCTTATTGCTGGTAACGTTTATGCAGGACACCAAAATAGTCGCCGCCACAACAGACGAAAAAGTATTTGATGAAAAAATTTACCATGACAAATACACCGCCAACCTGGAAGAAGAATTAAAGGAGCTGAAGTTTAAGCTTAATTCGGCTTACGAAAGGCTGGATGCATCAAACGAAAACATGCAATCCTTTAACGAGGAACTGATATCGGCCAATGAAGAAATGCAGAGCACAAATGAAGAAATGGAATCAGTGAACGAGGAACTGCATACCATTAATTCGGACTACCAATTAAAAAATAAAGAGCTGCTGGAAACCAACGACGACCTGAACAACTATTTCAGGAGCAACATTAACGGCCAGTTGTTTATTAACAACGATTTACAGCTGATGAAGTTTTCGCCGGGGACGGTAAAGCAGATTAACCTGTTAGAAAGCGACATAGGGCGGCCGCTGAGCAATATATCAACCAATATTAAATTTGAAACCATTATTGATGATATCAAAAAAGTACTTCATGACGGCAGCGTAATCACCAAAGAAATTGAAACCAACAACGGGAAATGGTACCAGATTATGACCATGCCCTACGTACAGCAATCTGACAATAAGCGCAATGGCGCTATCATTACTTTTAATGATATTACAGAGTTAAAAAACATTCAGCAGGAATTAAATATCAGCAACAACATGCTGGGAATGGCCATAGACTCAACCGAGATGGGTACCTGGACCATAGATATCAAAACCCGCAAGTTTACCCCATCTGCCCGTCTTAAAACAATGTTTGGTTTTTACCCAACCGAGGATATGACCTATGAAGACGCCATAGCGCAGGTGGTCGAAAAATACCGGCATGTAGTAACCGAAGCGATAGAAACCGCCATCAGCACCGGCGCTAAATGCGATGTAGAGTACCCCCTTCAGGGGTTTCATGACAAAAAGTTGCGGTGGGTACGAGGCATTGGCAACATTGCATTGGATAAAGATGGCAAACCAACCTATTTTACAGGCCTTTTACTTGATATAACCTTATTTAAGCTGGATGAGCTCAGGAAAAACGATTTTATTGCCATGGCAAGCCACGAATTGAAAACGCCGCTTACCGCCATACAGGGCTACGTGCAGTTATTAAATTTGAAGGCAAAAAAAGCCAGTGATGATTTTGCAGTTACCTACCTTGTTAAAGCCAACAACCAGGTAAAAAAAATGACCACCCTGATTAATGGTTTTTTAAATGCATCGAGTTTTGAAGCCGGCAAAATTTATTTGACCGAAGAAACCTTCGAAATGAATGCCTTATTGGACGAGGTTGTTGAAGAGTTGCTTTTAACAACCAGTAGTCACCAGGTTAGCGTGCTCCCAGGCCCCTTTATCTCAATTAAAGCAGATAGGGATAAAATAAGCCAGGTGATCAGTAATTTTTTGAGCAACGCGATAAAATATTCGCCTAAGGGTGGCAATATTAAGTTACAATGCAGGCAAGCCGATGATATGCTGCAGGTTAGTGTTAAAGATGAAGGGATAGGCATTAACCCCCAGGAGCAGGAAAAGCTTTTTGATCGTTATTACCGTATCGAAAGCGCGCATACTACAAGTATCTCGGGCTTCGGGCTTGGCCTTTACCTATCGGCCGAAATCATTCAAAGGCATAAAGGCAAAGTATGGTCGGAGAGTGTATTAGGCAAAGGATCTACTTTTTACTTTAGCCTGCCGTTAGCGGCCGTGCTTAATTAAGGAGTATTTTTAGTATCAAGTAGTAAGACCGCTGCTTTTTAGTATCAAGTCGAAAGTATCAAGTATCAAGACCGCTGCTTTTTAGTATCAAGTCGAAAGTATCAAGTATCAAGACCGCTGCTTTTTAGTATCAAGTCGAAAGTATCAAGTATCAAGACCGCCGCAATTGTATCCTTAAGTCCGAAAGTTTTTTTTCAAAAATCTTGATACTTGATACTTACTACTTGATACTATTCCTTAAGTCTAAAGTCAAAAATCTTGATACTATTGCTGATTCTCCTCCTAAAAAAATCTTGATACTTGATACTTGCGACTTGATACTATTCTACTATTCTACTAATTCTTCACCCTCCCCTGCTCGGTATCCGCTCCCGTTTGTTCTTTTTTGCGCTGGCCGGCTACGGCTTTGCCGAAACGGAAACTGAGCGTTAGCAAGGCCGAACGGGTGTCGCCGTGGTTGGTGTAGCTGGCATCGGTAAGGTACAGGTTATTGATAGCGCCGCGGTTAATGTTGGTGTACAAAATATCGGTGACACTAAATTTAAGGGTTACTTTTGGCGATAGGTTTTTGGATACGGCTGCATTTAATGCCCCCTTGCCGCCTGTAACAAACTGGGCATTGGTAATGCTGCTTTGGTAATTGCCATCGACCTGCAGGTTAAAACCTTTTTGCAGCTTAAACTGTAAAATGCCCTGCCCGTATACAAATGTGCCTTTGGTGTTGAGCACGCCGGTATAAAAATTACTGCGAGAGTGAATGCGGGTAACTTCGGCGTTTAAATTTACGCTTAGCCATTTTGCCGGCTCAAAGTCGCCATCAACAGAAAAACTGGTTACCTTTTTATGGCCTATATTGGCGGGGCGGCTGTAATAAATACCATCTACTATCTGGATGGTTTCGTCGGTGTCATTTTTGGTATCGCTGTAACTAAGGGTACCGGTGATATGGTTTTTAAAAATATAAGCCAGCTCAACTTTATTGGCGAACGATGGCTGCAGGTATGGGTTGCCTACGTAATAGGTAAATTTATCAAACGGGGTAACAAAAGGGTTCAGGTCCTGGTAATACGGGCGCTCGATGCGGCGGCCGTAGTTCAGCTGAAGTTGGTTATCGCCAAGGGTATCCAATTTGTATTGTATAAACAAGGTAGGGAACAGGTTGGTATAGTTACGGCTAAAGGCCGAATCGGTTTTCATGGCATTGCCCAGCTGGTGCCCGTTCGAGCCGGTATTTTCCAGTCTTAAACCGGCCTGGATACTCAGCTTTTTAAAATCCTTGTTCAGGTTAAGGTAGGCCGCGTTAATATGTTCGGTGTAATTAAAATGATTGGTTTTGTCATAATCGGGCGTGCTATTGCCGTTAGTGGTATTAAAATAATTGGCTATGTTATCGGTTTGGGTGTAGCTGGCTTTTACGCCGGCTTCCAGTTTAATGCCGTTGCCCAGGGGATGGCCATAATCTGCCTTGGCCGATAGTATTTTAATATTTGATGGCAGGCTGCCGGTTAAGCTGTTACGGCTTAATAATGCACCGTTGGGCAAAAAGGTTTCGTTATCAAAATCCTGCTTAGTGGTGGTGGCGTAGTTTAAATAATCAAGGTTGGCGGTAACATCGGGACCGTCTTTTTTAAATTCGTGCCGGTAATTGAGGTTCAGGGCGGTATTTTTAAAGCTGCCTTTTTCGGTGTTTTTTGATACCACGGCCGAATCGGGCTGGCCTGCCGCGTTCAACAGGTTGCCGGTGCCTGTGCTTGGCAAATATGGGTAACGGGCCAAGCCGGTGAGTGCTATGCCAAAGGTTGTATTTGGCGATGCATCATAATCGGCGCCAATGGTAAGCTTGCCGCCACGCCCCTGCCTTCGGATATAGGTATCCTGGTTAAAACTACCCGTAGTTTGGCCCTGGGTGTTTTTATACCTGCGGAAGATAGCTACATCGGCATAGCTGTTGCGCACGGTATAAGCAAAGTTGCCAAACAGATTCACCTTATTTTTGCGGTAATTAAAGTTAAGGCTGTTATTGGTGCGTGTATACCTGGCCTGGCCAATGCTTAAGCTTAGCCCCAGGTTAAAGCCCTTAAGCTGCGTTTTTTTTGTTTTTATGTTGATAACCCCTGCGTTGCCGGCAGCATCATACTTTGCCGGCGGGTTGGTCATAATCTCTATTTGCTGCAGGGTTGATGATGGCAGGGCGCGTAAATAATCGGCAAGGGCGGCGCCCGATAAGTAAGTGGGTTTATCGTCAATAAAAATAGCTACCCCTTGCTGTCCTTTAAGGCTAATAGCCCCATTTTGATCGACCAGCACCCCGGGCGATTTTTCCAATACATCAAGTGCGGTAGTGCCCGCGTTGCTGATAAGGGCATCGACGTTTAAAACCGTGCGGTCTATTTTATGTTCGATATATGATTTTTGCCCGGTGATGCTTACTTCTTTCAGCGCCACGTGGCCGGCTTGCAAAACAATATCTTTTAATATAACGGATTGTTGTTCCTGGCTGATGGTAATGATTTCGCTTTTGTATTTATTGAACCCTATAGCGGTTACCGCCACGCTATAAGTTCCTGCTTTAATACCTTCAAAAGCAAAGTGTCCGCCGACATCGGCCAGCTCATATTTAAGGGTGACCGAATCCTTGTAGCTGCTTAAAATTACGGTGGCGCCAACCGCGGGCTTTTGAGCGGCATCTAATACCCTACCGGTTATTTTGCCTATGGTTGTTTGGGCGTTTACAAAAATTGGGGCAATAGTTATCCATATGGTTAAAATAACCATGATCAGTTTTTTCATTTCAATAAGATTAAAGGGTTTGTTAACGGCGCGGCGTTACTTAATTACGTTTTTACTTAATTGCCGGCAAAGGTTTTTCAGGCGAAGCAGGGATGCCTCGGAGTTGGTGTTTTTTTCAACCTTAATCAATAGCCATCCGGCTGAGGCCCTGATATAAAAGTTGCTGCTATCGCCAAGCGTTACCCGGGTATCTAATTCGTCGGAGGTGTTAAATACGGTTACCGGCTTTAAGCTTTGGTTTATATAAGCATCCACTTGTTTAGTTTGATTGCGACTGTAGGAGGCTTCCAGTTTAAACAGGCTGATTGTTTCGGTTATTTTAACCCGGGTGCGGTCGCCATTATTGGCAATAGTAAATGCCAGGCAAATAGTAATGGATATAATGCCAGTTATGAGTAGATAATAAAACGATTTCATGTTTAGTTAATTTGAGGGTTGATGGATTGATTGATTAATTAAAGGGCATAGCTTTCCCTGTGCCCAAGGTGCGGACGTTTAAAAATGCCGCCGGAATTTTGCAGCTGTCTTAATTCTTGATTCTTAACTCCTGGCTCTTCCTACCTAAGCTTTTTTAACAGGAAGTAATATCCCAGGAAACCCAAAGCGATGCTGAATATCATTACAGTGGCGGCGTACAGACCCGATGGCATGTAAAAGCTGATGACTGTAAGACCGATGGCGATAGCGGTTAATATGGCAAACCATTTAAGGGAGTTCTCTTTGCCTTTTTGATTTGCGGGCAGTAATTGGGCAATTACACCTTCGGCAACGCCTTTTTCAACAATGGAGCGTTTTAGCCTGTCGTCTAAAAATAGTTTGATGAGTGTAAGCACGAACGAGGATGCCAGGAAAACGAGGATAATGATCACGATGCTGTGCATCATCTCAAAAAAAGCCCGCTCGTCTGTAAAGGGATCAAACACGGTTTGGGCATTGACAGTAATGCCTGCAGACATTAAGGATATGATGGTGGCTATTTTTTTCATGTTGTCAATTTTTTATTGTTGTTATACCGGATGAGACCGGTAGCCTGTGTTTATGTTGCAATTATTTAATTAAAATCCAGCTTTTTCATCTGGTCGTGATGTTCTTTAATCATGGTCTTGAGCATGCCTGCAAATACAGCTATTGTGCTTGCTGCTAAAATGGTGGCAAACAAGGCTGGCAAATTTTGCAGCAGCTGTACCAGGTAGCTGCCAAACAGCAATGGTATTGCGGCTAAAAAAATCATGGTTAAGGTAACACCTAAAACGGCAATCCACGGAAATTCTGCTTTGGGAGCGGGCAGTTGCCCCAATACCAGGCCGGCAAGGTCAAAATCAAAAGTCGGCCTTGGCATTACGTTCATTTGCCGGTTAAGCAGGCGGTAGTTGGTCAGCTTAGCGCTGCAAGCGGCACAGCCCTGTGCGTGGGCGGCAATGTCCTGGCTGTCAAACGCACCTTCAAGTGCATATTGCTGTAATTCTTTGTCTGATGGATGGTAACTACTCATAAATCTTCGCGTTTATAGTTGGTTAGCAGGTTTTGTTTTAAGGCTTTGCGGGCCCTGAACAAGTAATTTTTTACGGTGCCTTCGGGCAGGTTGGTAATCTCGCCAATTTCGGCATAGCTCATTTCTTCCTGGTGATACAGGGACAATAGTGTTTTGTAAACCGGCGACAGCTTATCCATTTCGGCATTTAAAATAACAGATAACTCCCTTGCTGATAGCAGGTGCTCTACCTCGTTATCATGCCGGCCCGCGTCTTTTTGCTGTAAACGCTCAAGGCTTTGTTGTTGTCCGCCTTCCTCGTCGTCCCGCATATCTATCAGCAAAATCTTTTTTTTCCCGAGGTAGTGCAGGCAGGTATTGTAAGTAATTTGCCCTATCCAGGTTGACAATTTGGATTGAAATTTAAAGCCGGGTAAACTTTTATATGCCTTCAGGTAAACATCCTGCGCAAGGTCTTTTCTATCTGCCGGTACCGGTATCATTTTAAAAATCAGCTGGGCCACCAGCCCTTCAGTATTTTTTATGATTATACCAAAAGCATGGCGGTCGCCACCCAAAACGCGGGAAACCAGTTGCTGATCCGGATGTTGATATACGTTTTGGTGGCTCACTTACTGATTAGACCGGACTGGGGCGTAAATGTTGCAATATTTTTTTAGTATCAAGTATCAAGACTGCTGCTTTTTAGTATCAAGTAGCAAGTATCAAGACCGCTGCTTTTTAGTATCAAGTCGTAAGTATCAAGTATCAAGACCGCTGCTTTTTAGTATCAAGTAGCGAGTATCAAGTATCAAGACTGCTGCTTTTTAGTATCAAGTAGCAAGTATCAAGTATCAAGACCGCTGCTTTTTAGTATCAAGTCGCAAGTATCAAGTATCAAGACCGCTGCAATTGTATCCTTAAGTCCGAAAGTCTTTCGTCCAAAACCGAAAGTCAAAAATCTTGATACTTGATACTTACTAATGCGAATCAAGGGTTAAAAAATAAGATAGATGAAAGCGGCGGCGATTTTGGCGAATACATGTACGAGCAGCCCGTTGGTAGACCTGACCTTACTTGCTCTTTGCAGGTCTGTTTTTTCAATCAACCAATTAAATAGGGATTCAATAGGTTGCCTAACCGTTGAAACGGCCGTTCCAAATAAATCATTTGCAGCTTTATCTCGTTGTTTAAGTTCTTCTGCTTGACACTTTACAGCTTTGACAGGTGTAAGCATAGTTGCGTTTGCTTTTATTTCTAAGTCTTTAAAGTA
>NZ_JBFUCY010000060.1:0-15679 GCF_056404995.1 Mucilaginibacter sp. P2_A5 | reverse complement strand
CAATACCGAGCAAACCGGATCGCTTACATATAATTGCACAACTTCGGCCCCGGATCTGCTGCCTTTATTTTTGATAGTGAATTTTGCGTGGATGATTTCATCCTTTTTATAGCTTGATTTATCTGTGGAAAGTTTGCTGACAGAAAATTCAGTATAAGAAAGCCCATAACCAAAAGGAAATTGCGGTTGAATTTTCTTGGTATCGTACCAGCGGTAACCAACCAGTATGCCCTCTTTATATTCGGCCGTAGCGCCTTTACCCGGATATGTATCCAGGTTAAACGCGGGTGAATCATGTAACGAAACCGGGAAGGTAAACGGCAGCTTTCCCGACGGATTGATGACACCTTTTAATACGTCGGCCAGTGCATTGCCTGCTTCTGAACCGTTAAACCACGACCAAACAATAGCATGGTTAGTTTTTTTGATTTCATTCAAATCATACGGAGCGCCGGCCATGATTACAATAATGGTGTTGGCATTAACGGCCGTGACCGCGTTAACCAAGGCCTGCTCTCCAAAAGGCAGTTCCAGGCTTTTACGGTCATGGGCTTCACTTTCATATTCACGATTGGACCCGATACATAAAATGGCGACATCGCTGGTTTTTGCAAGCGCTACCGCCTCATCAATCAGCTTTTGATCGGGCCGGTCGTAACCACGATTTTGTTCATCACTATTACTGGCCAGGTAGTTTGCTTTATAGCCCTGTGCAAAGCTGATGCTGGCCGTTTTACCAAACCTTGATTTTATACCTTCCAACGCAGTTACCTCATTTTTAGCTTTTACACCGGCGCCATACCCGCCTAAAGCAAATGTACGGATGGCATTATCGCCGATGACGGCGATGCTTTTAATATTACCTGCTTTTAAAGGCAATAAATGGTTGTCGTTTTTTAGCAGAACGATGGATTCTGTCGCGATATCATAGGCGGCTTTGGTATGCGCCGGCGTAGCGATAGATCCTTTGGGATGGTTAGTACTCATAGAGGTATGGTACATCACCCACAAAATCCTCCGCACCTTATCGTCAATTGCTTTTACCGGAACCAGGCCTTCCTTAACAGCTTTTAGTAATGGCTTAGCAAAATACCACTGGTCATACGGTCCGCTTGATCCCATCTCGATATCCAGCCCGTTGTTGGCCGCTGCAACGGTATGATGCGTCCCGGACCAATCTGACATGACCACTCCTTTAAAGCCCCACTCGTTTTTCAGTACTTTATTTAATAAAAAATCATTCTCGGAACACCAATAGCCATTCAGCTTATTGTAGGCCGACATAATGGTGTAAGCATTCCCCTGCTGTATCGCTGCTTTAAATGCCGGGAAATAGATTTCGCGCAAGGCCCTTTCATCAACTATAGTGTTTACGCTATCACGGTTAAGCTCCTGGTTATTGGCGGCAAAATGTTTTATACAGGCTGCCACATGCTGGCTTTGAATTCCTTTTACAGCCCCGACAGCCAGCAGGCTGTTCAAATATGGATCTTCCGAATAATATTCRTAGGTACGGCCGCAAAGGGGCATCCGGCAGATATTGAATGCGGGTGCAAGCATTACAATCTTTTTACGGGCATTGGCTTCCTCGCCTATAACTACGCCGTATTTATTTGCCATCGCGGGGTTCCAGGTAGCCGCTATGGCCGAACCATTTGGTAAAAATGTGGCCGAATCGGTTGTCCAGTTAGCAGAAGCCCAGTCAAAGCGTTTTATTTCTTCACGTACACCTAAGGGGCCGTCATCGCAGGTAAGTTCCGGGATACCTAAACGGCTTACGCCCGCCGAAGAAAATAACGCGTTGCCATGAAGCATTTCTATCTTTTCTTCCAGCGTCATTTTGCTGACGATGCTATTGATCTTCACTTTAAGCGCAACCTCGCTTTTGTTTTGTGCCGAAACGCCGCCGGCCACTAAAAATGCCATAAAACAGGCAATGGTATATTTCATACAATATTATTTCTTTTCTTTTTGCCGGTGCTATTTACCTGCGACAGCAATTTTCAACTTGTTGCTTGGGCCTACCCATATCCCACGTAGCGTATAGTTGAAATCTCATTCTGAAAGGTAACGCATCCCGTAATGTTCCAAACATTTTTGAGTGAAGCTCTTAATAAGTACCAAGCCCTCGTTAAGTGTTTTTTTCGATTCAGGCGATATGATAGGGTTGCTGAAGAAAGCAGGGTGCTCCTTAAGCAACATACCAATCGTATCAAAATTCTCTATCAAAGCTTTAATTTCACTTTCATCTAATTCCGGCGCTTTTGAAATCATTTGATTTTCCATATCATCTTTTTTTAACCAGGTATCATTTGCCACAGATATCGTCATGCGTTCAAATAGATCATTGTTGATTTCCTTCATGTTGAAAACAGAATTACTATAGTTAAAAAATGCCGGGGCCTCTCGGTAAAGGCCCCAGGCATCCACTTATATTCAACTAAAACTCTCTCTTATTTAATTTTAAAACTCCTGATCTTTTTATCGCAAAACTTAGGGTATTTTTAAAGCCCCGCCCCTCTTTTCAGCGGTGTCGGGCCTGCAGGCAATTCCCAAAAGAAAGGCTTAACCGCTTCACCCAATCGGCAGTAAAAGCCCGTTTTGATCGAACATCTACTTATAAATAGCAGCAATAAACCAGCAACCAGACTTAATAAAATTTCCATTCATCAAACAAAAAACCATCTCCTTTAAATACAAAATAGATATTCCCTACTCCTTTAGGTATGTTCAGTGCTATTTGTTTTGAGAGCGTAGTCCAGTCCTTCACATCACATGTAAGGGAAACAATAGCCGGGCCTTTAAGATTATTTACATAAACATCAATTCTACCTGTTCCTTTCACCCGGGCTTCGAATTTGGCGGGAACCTGTTTGCTAAAATCGGCTCCCCGCACCATGAGGCATTGTTTATCTATTGTTCCTTTGGCAACCATATTACCCTCACTACCACCATCTTCGAACTGAATTTTCCCCGAAGTGCCCGCAGTGGTTTCTGCTTGCTGAAGAACAAATGGATTTAATAGGCTAAGTTGTGACGGGCCTTTAAATGTTGCGCTGACCATGGGGAAAGTCACATCATTCCCTTCATCCACCGGTATGGCTTCTATACCCACATTACGAAAACCACCCTTAGTGTCAAAATAATCCTGTAAATACATGGCATGGTAAGTAATATAATATTTCCCGTTAAACTTGAACACGTGACTGTGATTGTTTGACAAAGGCCCCACGTTAACGTCGCCGGTATTCTTAAAGTAATTATCCCGATACTTCCAACTATCCGGATTTAAGGGTGTTTTACTCGTCATATAAGATATGTTGCACGCGGTTGGTTTAGCAATATTGCTATAAGGCCATTCAGTGCGTTCATCCCAATTTGTACAATAGCTATAAACCCAGGTCCCATTGATAAAGTTAAGGTCGCTGGCTTCATTAAAATAAGGAGCGGGTATCTTAGAAATATTGCCTGCCAAACTTATCATATCTGCTCCTAATTTGACGATTCGGGCATTATCCGGCATATACTTTGTCTTAGGCGTTCCGGCTCCAAAACTGAGCCAGCCTGTACCTTGGCCGTCAATCACAACTCCTGGATCGAATGGAACTTCGACATCTACACCGGGAACAGAGCGGTCGACTAAGTTCTTTCCTAATGGGTCTTTCCAGGGGCCAACGGGAGAGGTGGAAGTAAGCACGGCTGAGCCAGCACCGCTATTGGAGTAATACAAATAGAAGTGCGTCTTACCATCTGCTTCCAGCCTGGAGGTAATGGAAGGAGCCCAGGACTGAAAAGTCCATGGCGCCAGTATGGCTGTATTTATGAGGCCATGATAAGTCCAGTTGACCATATCATCGGAAGACATCATGACCAGTGTACGGATATACCCGTAACTATTTTTCCCATCCTTTCCTACCTTCTCAAACTGTTGATGATCATTCGTGGCGTACACATAAACTCTTCCATTGTATTCTATAGCTGTTGGGTCGGCCGTAAACATAAAATCTAATAAAGGGTTCGCATTATTGGTGAGAAGTTTCGGCGAAACTCTTGCGAATTTTGCTTCCAGGTCTTCATTAACCTCTAATTCTGGCTGTGTAACCTGAATTTGCTTGTCAGCACTATTCGGAGCTTTGATAGTCACTATCGCCTGGCGGGCAGCCCCCGTGTTGTTAGCGTTCGCGGTTAATTTAAGCGTAACATTTCCCGGGCCTCCCGATGACTGACTTATGGTTAACCATGGAACTGAAGTGTTGGCTGTCGCTGTCCAATTAACATTGCCAGTGATAGAGATATTAGCGCTACTTCCTCCCGGCTCAAAAGCAACTTGCAGGGAAGAAACAGTGAGTTGAGGTGGAGGCACAACCTGTTTCTTCTTACAGGCCAGGGAAAGCAATGTGGCCAAGAACAGTAAGCCTAAAAATATAACATAGCCCTTTTTCATATTATTATATTGTTCATTTTGGTTAATTTAATTTATCTTTTCACAATCAATACCAATCATATACGTTGAGCAAAAAATGGTACTGTCCAATCTCTTCACAGTACCGTTATTCCGGCAAACGCTTTGATCGAACATTATTTTTTACTTATATCCTTCCTTAAGTGCATTATACAAGGCTTGGTCCTTTATCACATTATTAGCTCTGTCAAACATATTACCTACCTCCCACCAGAATGGCAGAAGACCATTCACTTTAGCCGTCTTGGTTGCAAAAGTTGCCCAGTAATCCACAGACTTGTTGTGCATAGCCAGATCCTTAGGAACATTGTTGCCGCCGGGAGTCCGCCTCATGGATGCATATTCACCCAGTATCACAGGGATCCCTTTATCAACAAACTTCTCTTTCATCTTTTTGAATTCAGCAACAATCGCATCCTCTTCTCCAAAGGTGGCGTTGCGCTCCGGCTCAATAGTAGAATGATTCCCGGCCCCCCAATAGTAAACCATGTTGCCCCAACTTACATCTTCACCTAATATCGTAAACACAGCAGGCGTGTAGTCATGCACCTCTACCATCAACTTGTTAGGAATTTTGTCTGTTGGAAGCGTATTCATCAAATCATTAGTTTTGCTGGGATCAGTGTGGGGCCCCTGCACAACCAGCACCCGGTAACTGTTCCTGCCCCCGGTTGAGCGAACTGCATTGATAAATGTCTGGTGGTAACCATTGAGTATGGTCATCTGCCCGGCATTATCAGCCTTAGGTTCATTCGTGCTGGCAAATATAAGGTGCTCATCAAAATCACGCATAGTTGTAGCAATCTGCTCCCAAAGCGCTTTTTGCTTCGCATTAACGGAATCTTTCTTTACCACATTGACATTATCTTCCAGCCAGCCCCAATCCCCGTGAACATTCAGCATCACATACATATCATTAGCCACACACCATCCAACCACTTCTTTAACCCGGTTAAGCCAGGCAGGGTCGATTTTCGCTTTTGCCTGATCGCTTGAATGATACGTAAGCCAGCCACAAGGAATCCGTACAGAATTGAAACCTTGTTGTTTTACAAATTTCACATACGATTCGGTAAGCTTACTATTCTGCCAGTCGCCTTCGCCTGGGGATTCCATGGTATTGCCGAAATTTATTCCCATTCCCGTGCGCATTTTTGCCGCCAGTTGCACGGCTGTGCTGGTCATTCCGGTCATGTCTGGCGCCTTAGGCGATGTATTATAACCCGGGTATATGGTGGGGGCCTGGGTAACCGTCACTCTTCTTGCCTGGCCGTTGGATGAACTTATGTATAAAATAACAGAGCGGGTTGCTCCTGTGGAATTCTCAGATAATGTTGTTAAATGAATAACAGTGCTGCCGCTGTTACCCGATGTTGCGCTTAATTGCAACCACGAATAAGCAGGGTTATTGATGCTCCAATCGGCATTCCCAGAAATGGATATGTCCTGGGTACCTCCATCGGCCAAAAAAGTTATGGTCGATGCGCTAACTGATAGTTGCGGGGCCTCATTCTTGGTTTTTTTACAGGCTGCAATACTTATAAAAAATAAGCCAGCCAAAATATATTTAAAATGTGAAGTTTTCATACTGAAATATTAGGCTCAACGTATTCAACGTTAAGCGTTAACCCCATAAAATGAGGTAGTTGAAATTTACTTGATTTGAAGAACCTACGCGCTCTGCCGTAACCTCCCACTTCTTACAATATCCTATACGGCAATAATTTTAATCCAAGATTGATTTTTACTTATATCCTGCAATAATGGCATTTACCATCCGCTGGTCACTAGCCACATTATTTTTTCTGTCAAAACCATTACCTACCTCCCACCAGAATGGTAAAAGACCATTCGCTCTCATAGTTTTGGTCGAAAAAGTTAGCCAGTAATCCACAGACCTGTTGTGCATCAGCGTATCCTTAGGAATACCATTGCCGGATGTGGGAGTCCGTCTAAAGGTTCCATATTCACCCACTATCACAGGGATACCTTGATCAACAAACTTTTTCATCTTTCCAAGTTCATCAATTACCGCATCCTCTTCTCCAAAGGTGGCGTTGCGCTCCGGCTCAATAGTAGAATGATTCCCGGCCCCCCAGTAGTAAGCCGCTTTAACCCCAGGTAAATCTCCATCGTGTCCTAAATTAAATGTATAAGGCGAGTAGAAATGCACCTCAAGCATCATACGGTTAGGTACCGGGTCGTGAGGCATAGTAGTCATCAGTTGGGAAGTTATAATACTTTGAGCACTTGGCCCCTGCACAACCAGCACCCGGTTACTGTTTCTGCCCCCCGTAGAGCGAACTGCCTTGATGAATGTTTCGTGATAACCATTAAGTATGGCCATAATCTTGGCATCCCAACACCAAGGTTCATTCGCGCTGGCAAATAGAACGTGCTCGTCAAAATCGCGCAGGGTTGTAGCTATCTGTTCCCAAAGTGCTTTTTGTTTAGCATTAACAGAATCTTTCTTAACTTCGGTAATATTATTTTCCAGCCAGCCATTGTCCCAGTGAATATTCACCATCACATACATATCATTAGCCACACACCATCCAACTACTTCTTTCACCCGGGCAAGCCATGCCGGGTCAATTTTCGCTTTTCCCCGATCGCTTAAATGACCCCAGTTCCAGGCACAAGGAAGTCGTATCGCTTTGAAACCTTTTGCTTTCAAAAATTTTATATATGATTCGGTAATTTTACTATTCACCCACTCCGCTTCGGTTGGGGGTTCCATGGTATTGCCAATATTTATCCCCATTCCCGTGCGCATTTTTGCCGCCAGTTGCACGGCATTACTGCTCATTCCGGTCATGTCGGGCGCTATGGGCGACGTATTATAACCTGGGAATATAGTAGGGGCCTGAATAACTGTCACCCTTCTTGCCTGGCCGTTGGAAGAGCTTATGTATAAAATGGCAGAGCGGGTTGCCCCTGTTCCATTTTGCGATATTGTTGTTAAATGAATAACAGTGCTGCCGCTGTTACCTGATGTTGTGCTTAATTGCAACCACGCATAAGCAGGATTGCTGATGTTCCAATCGGCATTACCTGAAACGGTTATGTCCTGGGCACCCCCATTCTCATCAGCCGTAAAAGTTATTGTGGATGCACTAACTGTTAGTTGCGGGTCCTGATTCTTCGATTTTTTACAGGAGAATAAAGATATAACTGTAATAAGAGATATCAATATTGCAAATGAGTACTTAATTTTCATTTTGTCTTTAATCTTAGTTAATTAAAAAGCCCCACGGCGATATACTGCCGTGGGGCTGTAGGCTATTTGATTTTCACACACCTAATATTGTCAATAGCGACATAAAAACCAGTTGCAATTGACGAATTACTGAAATTTTGAAGGTACATATCATAAGGACCCGCACCAGTAGGCCCTAATAGATCGCTTATTTGAGTAATTGATACACCATCCCCTAATTGGTCAACTTTTGATTTGAAGTTAGTTAAAGGAATAATTACGGTTTGCCAACCTTTCGTTTTAAAAGCAGCGGTCTTATTTGAACCAGGAATTTTCCATGGCTCATAACGCGCAACATAAGTGTCACCTGCAAATCGAGTTTTAATAAGAAGAGTACCTCCATTCCATGGTTTAGCCACACTTATGTCAAATTGAAGAGCCCAACTTGAAGGAGGATCTGTAATATTTGCCACAGGTACCCAGTGATTACCCGTATTAGAATTACCCAATGGGATATCCTGCTTAGCACCGGCAGCTAAAACAGGATTATCTTTAGGACAATCAATAACCATCATCTGACTATGATCTTTTCCCATCGGACCATTAAATTGGGGATATTCCCACTCCCCGGTTAAACGTTCAAATTGGGCCCAGCCAAAACCAAAATTATCACCCCACTCAAAATCTCCTAAAAGACCTACTTTATCGTTATTTTGAGTATTTACTTTATTAACAGTAGAAGCCGTTCCATAACTGGTAACAATGGTCACTGGTCCACTTGAGTAGCTGTTCTCATTTGGAGCCGAAAACTTAACATAAGCGCCACGTGGACCTTCTGTGAAATTTGTAATAGTAGCACCGCCAAAAGAAATTGACTGGACAGTCTTAAGGTAAGCACCATAAACATAAACCGAATCACCAAGTTTGGGATTAACGTAGGAAATGCCATAAATAATCGGCTTCGCATTTATTGTATCAATGGCAATACCAGATTTAGTAGTTACTGTTATTAGCTTGTTTGATGTCGTTGCTGGCATCAAAAAGCCAAGGGAGTCCCCATGAAGGCTCGAGTTAAATTTGGGGATATCGGTGCCCCCATATACCAGTTTTTGAACCAATACTAAATTTGCACCAAAAAGATAAACCGAATCGCCCGGGTTGGCAAATACATCTGAAATGGCCCAAATAATAGGCGCAGGCGGACCTAATTTCAAAGAAAATTTTGTAGTACCTGCTGCCGTGGTATACTCTATAGTATAGAGTTTAGCAGTATCAACTTTTGAAAACAGAATGTTTGGTATTTGCACCACTGCGCTGGTGGGCGCAAATAATGTAGGGTTAAAACTGGCAGGAACTCCATTAAATGTGATTTGAGTTGCCTTTTGCAAATTCTGCCCGATTATAACCACATATCGTCCTGTTCCTCCAGACCAGCTGGGATCAGTTGCGGGGTTACCTGTACTCATAAGCGTATCCTTAGGTGATGCATTATACATCCTTACGCTTGTAATGGAAGGCGGGGCGCTGTTTGTTGTTACTTCCTTTTTACAAGCGGGCAGTAAGGCCACTATCACTAATAGCAGCGGCAAAAAAAACAGGCGGGCATTTAAAATCTTTTTCATAATAATATATTTTAACTATGTTAAATTAATAATATGGTACAGGTGGCTGAGCCAATTTAGGATCAGCTGTCATCTCCGATGCCGGAATTGGCAACGTAAATGAACTGATGGTTGCCGGCAACGCAGGTGCTACAAAGGTTGTATCCCTTTTGGCTGTCTTCGTTGCCTTGTCATATGTAAACGTCCCCCGTTTTTGGTTGTTAAGATTATTAACAGCTCCTTGCGGATTGTAATAAGAATACCGCACCAGGTCTATCCAATATTGTCCTTCAAAAACAAGTTCAACCCGTCGCTCTTTCAATATGGTGTTAAAGTCCAGCGATGTAACATGGTCTACACCTGCTCTTTCCCTAACAGCATTAAAGTACGTCAGCGCTTCGCCGTTTGAGGTTGAGGCATCGTTTCCTAAAATAGCTTCGGCATAAATCAAATACACATCAGCTAACCTTAAAACAGAATTGTGCTCCGGAGACGACCAAAAATCCATGGTCGGCGCGTTGTTATCTTTCTCGTTGCCAATAATGTGTTTTTTCATAGCCACCATGGTAGCGGTAAAGCCGCCGCCTGCCGCATTCAGCTCGGGATAATGTACACCGGTGAGAAACATACTCGCTTTGAGCCTTATCGAATCCTTTTCAGAATAAAGCTGATACAGCTCGTAATTGGGTGAAAAAGGTATCCATGCGCCATTCTTTCCGGGGTTGATATCACCGCTTGGCGAATAGGTTTGCCATGCATTACCGTTTGCGTAACCCGTACCGGCCTGCCATTGAAGTGCGAATAATGATTCGGGGCTATCATTAAATTGCGGTTTGAAAAGATTGTAATAGTTAGAAAACAGCGTCAATCCGCTATTTTTGCACACATTACCTGCATATTTTTTAGCGCTATCAAGCAAAGCCTGGTCGCGCATGCCACTTTTGCCTACGCCCGCCATCGTCAAATATACCTTGCCCAACATTCCCTGTGCCGACCAGGTTGTAACACGCCCTGTTTGATCGGTTTTTGGGAGATTTTGCGCTGCATAAGTAAGATCGTTGGCAACAAATTTATACACGTCCGAAACCACATTGCGGTTAAGTAAGGGATCTGACAACAGTTTAGCGTTGTCTTCTATAATTGGCACTGCACCCCAATAAACAGCCAAATGATAGTAGGCTATGGCGCGAATAAACCTGGCTTCGGCTATGGCAGCATTCTTGTCAGCCGTAGAAACAGAGGGATCGGCTTTTTTTATAGCACTGATAACTGTATTACATTGAGCAATAACATTGTACAAGCCTGTCCACCCGTTTGATATAATGGCGTTTTGGGGGGTAATAGTACGGGTATAAAGCTGAACGATATCGCCATTCCATGGGAATGTAGCGTTACCGCTTAATATATCGCCCACTGTTAACATGGCTTGGCTATGAAATAAGAACCAGTGCGAACCGCCATATAAGCTTGCCGTAGCCAGTCGCAGGTCGGTGGTGCTTTTGTAAAAATTATTAGAGCTGATCTGTGAGTTTGACGGGCGATCTAAAAAGCTCTTTTTGCACGCGGTAAATGCTACCGCTAATAGCGCGAAAACTAATATTTTATTAATTGGTTTCATAATATCTTTTTTGTTGGTGATTGCCTTATTTGCTAAAAGTTATGTTAGCGCCAATAGTAAATACCCTTGGCTGCGGATAATAACCGTTATCCCAACCCGCCTGAAGCGGATTCCATGACCCGATTTCAGGATCCATCCCGGAATATTTTGTTATGAGAAAAGCGTTGGTTACAGTACCGTATATCCGGAAATTGCTTACATGTATTTTTGACAAAACGCTTTCGGGCAAGCGGTAACCCAGCGTGATGTTCTTACACCGCAGGAATGAACCGTTTTCGATAAACAAACTATTAGAACGGTTATTGTCGTTGGTATTGTCGTTTCTTAAACCTACAACGGTTGTACCGGGGTTGGTAACATGCACGTTGTCAATATCAGATGCAGAACCGGCCGGATCGATCAGTTCTACCCTGGCGTATTCTAATACCTTTTTAAAATAGGCGGTATTGTTTTGCGAATTGGTTTGTCTTATCGATTGTTCATTAAATACTTTGTTGCCATAACTGCCACTCAGGAAGAAATTAAGGTCGAAATTTTTGTAGGTGAATGAGTTGTTGATACCAAACTGGAACTTAGGAATAGGAGAGCCTAAAAAGGTCTGATCTTTTGTGTCAATAATGCCGTCGCCGTTTAAGTCTTTAAACATACGGTCGCCGTACCAGATACCACCGCCTGAAGGCGAGATTGGATAAGTATTACCGCCCTGGTCAGCTGGCAAGGCGTGTGTTTTAAAATCTTTAGCGGTTGCGAAAACGCCGTCAAACACATAGCCATAAAACTCGCCTATAGATCTGCCTACTACAGTTTTTTCAACCACCTGGTTAATTGTGTATGATGTTTGGGCTAAGCTGGCGTCGGCGCCACCAGGGCCCAGGTTCAGCACTGTATTAACATTTCGTGATACAGTAACATCGGTTTTCCAGGTAAAATTTTTCGAACTAACGTTGGTACCGCTAACCCTGAAGTCAAACCCCCTGTTACGCACCTTACCAATATTGATATATGGTGCCTGCATAGATCCCGGTGACCATCCCGCTGTAGTACCGCTATATAAAGGAAGCGGAATTTTTAACAATAGTCCGCTTGTTTCGCGGTCATAAACATCCAACGAAAAACTTAACCGCCCGTTAAAAAACGCTCCGTCAAGCCCTGCATTGTAATAGTCTGTTTTTTCCCATGTTACGTCTTCGTTCGCCAGATTGTTTTGCCACTGCGCTATACCCGATAAACCATTAGCTATTGTTTGAAGCTGGGTTACAAAGGTATTGCCCGGTATGCCCTGGTTATTGGTAACCCCATAACCAAGCCTCAGCTTCAATTCATTTATAGATTTAACGCCTTTCAAAAACGCCTCGTTATTGATTTTCCAGGCAAATGCTCCTGAGTAAGTATTTACCCAGCGATTGGTGTGGAAAAAATTTGATGAACCATCGGCCCGTAAATTAGCGGTAACCAGGTATTTATCATCCCATGATACGTTGATACGGCCGAAATAAGATTCCTGCGCGGTGCCTGAACCATAATCGCCGCCATTTCTGGCTGTGGTACCATCACCCGAATTAATGGCCTGTACGTTATTTGAAGGGAAATTTGACCGATAGGCATATGCATTTTGAAAAGAGCCAACCTGCGATTCGTGCCCCGCCAATAAATTGACATAATACCGGCTGAAATTGTGGTTATAAGTTAAAAAACTGCGTATTACCGTATACTCATTTTGACCCATTGATGTTGAGCCATAATTGGTGTTGTTAACGGTTTTGCCGAAAGTATAAGTTGGTGTAAAATTATCTTCCGTGTTAAAATCGAAATTGCCCGACACTTCGTTTCGTAAAGACAGGTCTCTGGTAAATTGTACCTCGGCGTATAAGTTGCCAAATATCTGCTTTCTTTTTCTAAGGTTTTTTATGATTTCGGCCATAGCCACAGGGTTAGGAGTAGAAAGCACCCAACCATTTGTGTTACTAATACCACCCCATGAGCCATCAAGGTTTTTCACCGGGATATCGGGCGTGAGGTTTAGCGCCGAACCAATAACTCCCGAAGCTGTTGAATTTTGATTTTCGCTAACGCGGGCCAATTGAAGGCTGGTTCCAATTTTAAGCCAGTTAGTAGTTTTGTTATCTAAATTTAACCGTACCGAGGCTCTTGTAAAATTAGATCCAATGGCTATACCTTCCTGGTTAAAATAAGAGGCTGACAGCAAATACTGCGTTCTATCATCGCCGCCGCTCACGGTAAGGTTATGGTTGTTCATAGGAGCTTTGCGGAATAATTCCGCCTGCCAGTCGGTACCGGTACCTAAATACTTCGGATTGACAAATTCTGGTCTTATGTCAAAGCCCCATACTTGCCCTCTGGCATTAATGAAACCGGCATGGTCCTGCAGGTTCATTGTAGGAAGCCTTTTCGCTATCGCCTGATATCCTGAATAGAAATCATAGGTTATTTGCGGTGGTCCGGCTTTGCCCCTTTTTGTGGTAATAACAATTACACCATTGGTTGCCTGCGAACCGTATATGGCCGTTGCCGATGCATCTTTCAATACGTCTATTGATGCTATTTCGTTGGGATTGATGGCGTTTAACGGATTGCCGCCTTTACCCGGGTCACCTACCGGTGGGATAACAATACCATCAATTACGTACAACGGCGAGTTGGTGCCGCTTATTGACGACACACCACGTATCTGAATAGATACGCCGCCACCCGGCTGGCCCGACACTTGCTGCACCACAACCCCTGCAACTTTACCCTGCAGGGCCTGGTCAAAAGTAGTGGGTTGCGTTTGGCGCAAATCGGTTCCCGATATTGAACTTATAGATCCTGTAACGTCTTTTCTTCGGGCTTTAGCATAACCTACAACAACCACTTCGTTTAATTTACTGGATGTTGAATTGAGCCTGACATTAATTGCGCCAGCTTGCTTAACAGTTATTTCCTGTGGCGCATAGCCTAAAAAGTTAAAAACGACTACTTTGCCTGGTTCAGCGGCTATATTATAGCTACCATCAATGCTGGAGATAGTGCCCAGGCCTGTCCCTTTAATTTTGATGCTTACTCCTGGCATGGGCTGGCCATCGTCGGCGCTTGTTATTTTACCCGTAATACTTACGGTTTGTGCATGGGCAGATATATAAAGAAATATGCCCGCGATAATTAATGAAATTTGATATTTCACTCTCTTTTGTAAATTTTTATCCATCTTTTAAAAGGATTTAAGGTTTGATAATTGGTGCATTGGTGTTTGGTTAGTAATTAATTGGTTTTTCTCTCATTCATAATTTATTTTGTTATCGCATTTTAGTTAGCCCAAAAACAACCTTTGAAAACTACTTTACTGTTAGTTTCTTCACATGAAACAGCTGCCCGAACAATCAGTTAAAAAACTTCAGGTGCAGTCAGGCTCATGTTTACTAATTCAAAAAAGTTAACTGTTGGTCCTATTGGTTATTGGTGGAATATTGTTCAAAAGCAACGTGTTTAAATACATTACTTTGAGCTGATATTCCGGGGGATGAAACTATGATTGTTAAAAAGAAAGGACTACCGAATTTGATAATGAATACATCCCAAAATGTTAACCACTTTGTAAAATACTCAAAATCAATGTGTTAAATTACTTTAAACTACTCCACGGTCATGTTTCCTTTATTTTTTTGCAAAATATTGACTTCAATGACAACAATCGGGAGTAATTGGCAAGGCATAACGCGGACAAGAAGGGGCTGGCAATAATTGGTTAAATTTAATTAACTGTTCTTTTCTTCCAGTTTTTGTTGGCGAATTGAACTGACATAGGCAGAGGGTGGGATGTTATACTCATCCTTAAATGCTTTTGTAAAATATTTGGGCGAATTAAAGCCAACTTCGTAGCCAATCTGGCTGATTGTCATTTGGCTGGTCTCCAGCAAATACATCGCTTTTTTAAGTCTTATAGAACGGATAAAGTCGACAGGCGACTTACCCGTAAGCATTAAAACTTTTTTATAAAGCGATACCCGGCTCATATTCATCTTGCTGCTTAATTCTTTTACCGAAAGGCTTTCGTTTAATATATTCGATTCTATATATTCAACAATACATCTTAAGAGTTTTTCATCTTCATTTTCTAAAGGAGTTTCCTGCAATTGTACATCCATCTGCTTTTTGTACGTGCGCTTATAGGTGTCCCGAAGGGTTAAGATATTTTTGATTTTTGAAAGTAATATTTCGAAATTAAATGGTTTTGTCATGTAATCATTAGCGCCAATTTCCAGCCCCTTTATCTGTTCTTCGTCACCCGTTAACGCGGTTAACAGCACAACGGGAATGTGCGAGGTACGTTTGTCGTTCTTTAGCTTTTTACATAGCTCAATTCCCGTCATCTCGGGCATGCTGATATCACTTACAATAATATCCGGATGCTGAGATAGGGCCTTTTGCCAACCTTCTCTTCCGTTTGAAGCCTCGATTAAAAAAAATACATCCTTTAAATTGTCTTTCAGGTAAAAACGAAAATCATCGTTATCCTCAACCAAAAGAACTACCGGCTTTTTATTTGATCGCGGCTGTTTGACGACAGTTTTATCTTCTTTATGGGTAATCTCGTTTACGATGTCGTTATCCATGTCATCGTCTGATGGCAGGTCTTTATCCCGACCGTTATAGATAACAAACGGTAGTTTAACGGTAAAACAACTGCCGTGATCAGGCTCACTCTCAACTGTTATTTCGCCTCCGTGCATCTTCACAAACTCATGCGTAATTGCAAGGCCGATGCCGCTGCCCTGGTTAATCATCGACTCCGGAATATCGTG
>NZ_JBFUCY010000059.1:0-16184 GCF_056404995.1 Mucilaginibacter sp. P2_A5 | reverse complement strand
TGCTGCTGCTGTGCCTGCTGTTGTTGCTGACGCTGCTGTGCCGCCTGTTGCTGGCGTTGCTGCTGCTGTGCCTGCTGTTGTTGCTGACGCTCCTGTGCTGCCTGTTGCTGGCGTTGTTGCTGCTGGGCCTGCTGTTGTTGCTGACGCTCCTGTGCTGCCTGTTGCTGGCGTTGTTGCTGCTGGGCCTGCTGTTGTTGCTGACGCTCCTGTGCCGCCTGTTGCTGGCGTTGCTGCTGCTGTGCCTGCTGTTGTTGCTGACGCTCCTGCGCTGCCTGTTGCTGGCGTTGCTGTTGCTGTGCCTGCTGTTGTTGCTGACGCTCCTGCGCTGCCTGCTGCTGACGTTGTTGCTGCTGAGCCTGTGGTTGACGCTCCTGTGCTGCCTGTTGCTGGCGTTGTTGCTGCTGGGCCTGCTGTTGTTGCTGACGCTCCTGTGCCGCTTGCTGCTGGCGTTGCTGCTGCTGAGCCTGTGGCTGACGCTCCTGCACTGCCCGCTGCTGGCGTTGTTGCTGTTTAGCTTGTTGCCCGCGTTGCTGAGCTGCCTCCTGCTGGCGTTGCTGCTGTTGTGTCTGCTGCTGCTTAGCTTGTTGTTCTCGTTGCTGAACAGCCTGGTCACGTTGCTGAACGGCTTGGTTTTGCTGTTGTGTACGTTGCTGCCTTGCCTGTTCGGCCGCCTGCTGTTTATTTTGCTGGTCGTTTGGCCTTCCATTTGGTTGTTGTGCGGGCCTGTTGTTTGGTTGTTGGCCTGGTTGTGCAGCAGGGCGGCTGTTGTTAACCCTAACAAACTTGGCATCGTTGCTTTTTGCAACCTGCGCCAACCGTGCCGCATTATTGCGGTTTATGGTAGCCTGTCCGCCCGCCCGGTTAGCTATGCCCTGGTTAGGGTTTGCCTTGCGGTATTCGGCCGCATTTACAACCCTTGCCGGCCTGGCATCAGGCGCTTTTTTTATTTGGGGCCTATAAATGTTTACGGTATTATTTACAATCCGGCCGCCGCCATTTGGCCTGCTATCGTTACCCACCCTGTAAACCGGTACATTATTATTACGCGTAACGCGCCTTATTTCGGTAACCCTTGGACCGGTTACATAAGTGCGGTTATTATATACGTAGGTATTGTTGATAACCGTGGTACGGTTTATAATATTTACTACCCGGGTATGAGGCACGTAGTAATTATAAATATTGGGGCTGTTAATGTAGTTTTGCGGCGCGCATACCCAATAATAATCGGGCACCCTGTAGCCGCTGCCAAAGGAAATACTGATACTGATACCCGGCCTTAGCGGCGCCCAGCCGTAATAACCGCCACCCCTGCGCCAGCTTACCCATGCCGGTGCCCATTCATGGCCCGGAATCCATTCCCAGCCGTAATAATCATCATAACGCCAGCGTCCGTAGTGAAATGTTGCCCAGCCCCATGGATAATCAGATACCCAGGTGTTTCCATAATCAGTTACTACCCAATGACCGCGTGTTGCATAGGGCCTGAAACCATCCTCGGCATCGGGTACCCATACGTTACCGTATTCCGGGTCATCAACCCAGGTGCCGTAAGGTTCAAGATCGTCATAAAACTCCTGGTCAGATACATAACCTCCCTCCTGGGCCTTGCTTATATTCGGTGCGGCAAGCATTATCAAAAATGCTATTAAGCTTATACCGCATATTCTATTAATATATTTCATTTTTATCGGGTTTGATAGTCAATTTATAATTGATGTATATGTGTATGACAATGCAGAATATAAAACGTTTAAATTAAAAATTGTTTTAACAGGTTTGCTGTTAGCTATGACGTGTTAGGGGCTACACAAACATTTCGGTTGAACGCCGGTCAAAGACCCGCCCGGCGAGGCTAAGGCCACCCCTCACTGCACCTGCGGTGGAAAGTCATTTCTTGATTGCTAATTCGCTTTTAATCAACAAATTGTTATTTACAGCCTCCAAACCCCTCTTTCTGGCGAAGCCGAAGAGAGGTGGCGGCCATAGCCCAGCCGGGTGAGTCTTCGCCGCCATGCGATATACGTTATTTCCCCTTCTTCCCCTTCATAGTTTCGCAAATTTTATACCTCTACATGTCCGCCCGCCAGCAAACAACTTTTTATCAACACTTTGCAAATGCTATGTTAAAAATTAAATAGTTTTACCTTTTAATACCATTACGCTACAACTATGAGCACAGTAAACATTCCACGACTTGATCTTAACGATTATATAAACGGCACTGCTGCCGACCGCAAGCAATTTTCGGACAATATTGGTGCGGCCTTTAACCAAACAGGCTTTGTTACCATCACCAATCACGGCTTAAGCAAACAATTGATAGATGACCTTTATACCCAGGTTAAGACCCTTTTTGCGCTGCCCGATGAGATAAAACAAAAGTACGAGATTCCCGGCCTGGCCGGCCAGCGTGGCTATACCGGCAAGGGTAAGGAAACCGCCAAAGGCTTCAAGACTCCCGACCTGAAGGAGTTTTGGCAGATAGGCCAGACCGTAACCGATGGCGACCCGATAAAAGATATTTACCCCGATAACGTAGCTGTTGATGAGCTGCCCTCATTTAACGTTACCACCCTGGAGGTGTATAAAAAGCTGGAAGATGCCGGCAAGCACCTGCTGCAGGCTATTGCGGTGTATTTAAACCTGCCCGAAAATTATTTTGACGATAAGGTGCACAACGGCAACTCGATATTGCGTACCCTGCATTATTTCCCGATTACTGATCCCGATTCTGTTCCTGACGACGCGGTACGTGCCGGGGCACATGAGGATATTAACCTGATTACGCTTTTAATAGGCGCCAGCGCCGATGGCCTTGAACTGCTTACCCGCGAAGGTACCTGGTTCCCGGTTAAGGCACATGGCGAGGATTTGGTGGTAAATGTAGGCGATATGCTGCAACGCCTAACCAATAACAAATTGAAATCGACCACGCATAGGGTAGTAAACCCGCCGCGCGAACTGATGAAGTTCTCCCGTTTTTCGGTACCCTTCTTCCTGCACCCAAAATCGGGTATGGATTTAACAAGCCTGGAATCGTGCATTGATGCCGATCACCCTAAATTATACACTGACATTACCGCCGGGGAGTACCTGGACGAGCGATTGAGAGAAATTGGGTTGAAGATGTAATATGAAAGCCCTTTCCTGGTTGGAGAGGGCTTATACTTAAAAGATGAAAGAGCCCAATCTTCCCATAGAAATCAAAATAAACAAAACTAAATCGTTATTTATTATTTTAGGATCACTTTCCTTTGTCCTGGGATCAATATGGATCTATTCCATTGCCGATACTCAAACAAATTGGCCCCCTTTGGTTTTGAAGGTAGTTTCAATAATGGGTTTAATGTTTTTTGGACTATGCATAATAATGGGCGTTAAAAAGCTGATTGCTAAATACCCAGGGTTAATAATCGACGACCATGGCATCCTCGATGCTTCGGGTTTCGGCAAGCCGCAATTCATCCCATGGGAAAACGTAACCAGCTTTAGGCTGATTGAAATTGAGCGTACCAAACTGATACTGGTTTTCATAAACAATGCCGAAGATGTAATAAGTAGACAAAGCCAGTGGAAACAAAAGTTGATGCGAATGAGCCAAAGCCAATATGGGACACCCATTTCCATCAGCTGCGTAACGCTAAAAATTGATTCAGGCAAACTGTTGCAGCTATTGTTAGAAAGGCAATCTGCTGTTAAGGCTTTTACTTCGCCAGCATAGCCTTTCCGCCAACGTTCCCTTCAATCCCCTGCCTTCTTTTATACAAAACAAAAACTCCGGTTGCCAACAGGCCAATTGCGCCTTCAATAAAAACGGCTTGTCTTGGGCCAAGTTCATTGGCCAGCCAGCCCACCATCAGGCTGCCTACCGGGATCATTCCCTGGTAGGCCATTACATAGTAGCTGATAGCCCTGGCACGCATGGCAGGTATGGCATGTGTTTGGATGTAAGTGTTAATGGCCGATGTTTGTGCCATCATCCCCAAACCGGTAAAACTCATAAATATGAGCGCAAAGGGCAATTTGCCGGCATAAGCCACCATCAGCACGCTTGTGCCAAAAATAAGGCCGGCTACTATAATTATCCTGACCAGGTTTTTATCTGTTTTTAAATTGGCCAGGTAAACAGCGCTGATAACCGACCCAATGCCGGCGGCGCTCTCAAACCAGCTAAACGTTTTAGCATCGCCGTTAAAAATGTCTTTAGCAAAAATAGGCATCAGGGTATTAAAGGGTATCACAAACAGGCTGCTTACGGTAAGCATCAATATCAGGCTGCTCAGGTCGCGGTCGCCGGATACGTATTTGAAACCATCCTGCAACTCCTGCCAGATGCCTTTTTGTGGTTTGCCAATTACCGCGGTGTTCAGCTTCATCATAAACAAACAGGCCAGCACCGGTATATAACTTAAAAAGTTGCCGAAGAAACAAACATCTTCGCCAAAGGTGCTTAAAATGATACCCGCTACGGCCGGCCCCGCTATACGGGCAAAATTGGTCATGGTGGAGTTTAAGGCGATGGCGTTGGGCAAGTCGGCCTTATTGTCAACCATCTCAACCATGATAGACTGGCGGCAGGTAATATCAAAGGCATTAATAATACCCTGCACCAGGCTTAGGCCGATGATGGCTGGGATATTATAAAACTTAAACAATATTAAAAACGCCAGCGCGCCCGCCTGCAACATGGATACTACCTGCGTAATAACCAATATGCGATAGCGGTTATGCCTATCTACAATACTACCCGCATAAGGCGCTAATATTAATGATGGGATAAGGCTTACAAAACTAACTATCCCGAGCAATAATGCCGACCCGGTGAGCCGGTAAACCAGCCAGCTAACGGCTGTTTTTTGCATCCAGGTGCCAATAAGAGAAATAGACTGGCCGTAAAAAAACAACTTGAAATTACGGTACTTTAAGGAGCGGAAAATATTCATTTATTCAATCATAAAACCAAGCAAGTTCAGGTGAGATCTTAATGTAAGACTATTGAAATTGTTTCTGATGCAAATATCGGCCTTAATGATATATTTGTAAAATAGATTGTTTTAATGAATTTGATAGATAAAACCGATTGATTATGGAGATGAGGCAATTGCAATATTTTGTTAAAGCGGCCGAGACGATGAATTTCACCGAGGCTGCCGCCGCTGTATTTATCACCCAAAGCACATTATCGCAACAAATAAAGCAGCTGGAAGATGAGTTGGGTATGCTGCTGTTTGACAGGATTGGCCGCCATGTACGCATTACCGAAGCCGGCCATATATTTTTAACCCACGCCAGCAAAATATTAAACGAGGTACAAAAAGGTAAACAGGCCATTACCGAACTCAATAACGCCGCCACCGGCGAACTTAACCTGGGCGTTTCGTACGCGTTTACCTCGTTGCTGCTGCCGGCCCTGGCCCCATTCTCCAATAAATATCCCGGCATCAAAATATTTATAACCTACGGCAGCCCTGAAGAGCTGGAAAAGAAGCTGCGGCTGGCCGAGCTGGATATGATCCTGGCATTCCACAACCAATCCGACGATGAAGACCTGGAGATGCAGGTGCTTTTTAGCAGCAGTATTGTGATGGTGGTTGCCAAAAACAACCCGCTGGCCAAACTGGAACAAATAAGCCTAGAAGAACTGGCCCGGCAGGAACTGATATTGCCCGGCAAAGGTTTTAGCTCGCGCGACTTTATCAACGCCCTGTTTTATAAAAACAAGATAGTACCCAATATCAGGATCGAGCTGAACGATGTGCACTCGCTGCTATCGCTGATACAGGATGGCCACTGGGCAACCGTACTTAACGAAAAAGCTTTAATAGGCTGGCATAAAGTGGCCGCAGTACCCATCATCGCCAAAGGCATCAAAAGGCAATCATACATCCTGTGGCAAAAAGGCGTTTACCGCAAAAAGGCCGCCATATTATTTATTGAGCAATTGGTGGAGGTTATGGGGAATGAGTAATGATTTGCGCGGCCATATTTGCAGCCTATTTCTATAAATCAGGTAGCGAAATGGAGGGTTTATAAGGGCGTTGTTAGGGTAGCCTCTACGAGGCAAACATGGGGAGGACTTTTTTCTACAAACAGGTTGCACCTACGGCGCATGCACACCACTTTATAAGTAACTCACCTTACGTAGGAAAAAGCTTAAATTTAAGGAATATATACTTTTCCCGCGGTCTATGTCCCTACAGGCTACTAATCCAAATGCATTTCCGGCGCATCGGACGGAATTAGGAGTAACCGCCGCGAAGAAGATGCCTGTGAGGATACAAGCATAGGATGGGGCAGCTTACTGCCAAATATTTTTAGTATAATTGATAAAACAAGCCTAACGCCCCAAATGACACAGCTCGTCACGAAAAACCCGCGCGTTACCATAATTTATGGCCTTATATTAAGTGCTGTTTTATTTCTGTGCTTTTCGGTAGGGTCAAAAGTTTTTTCAATTTTAGCTGGGCCTGGCCTGTCGTTAGATACCAGGTTTGTTATATCCCGCTTATTTTTTTGGCTGTGTTTTGTAATTATCTTAGTATATGTTAGCAAAGCCGAGCGGCAGCGCCTCCTTTTGTGGGACGATGAACGCTATTCGGTTGGCTATTACCTTTTATCGGTAATTGTAATTTTACTAATCATCGTATTTGGTTCGGCCATTATTGGCCTCACACTAAAACGGCTCGACCTGTTAAAATTCAGCGCAGCTATTACCTTGATGCGAAACATGAGCACGCCGGTAAAATTACTGGGAATCATTACGGCAGGGGTTTTGGAAGAATTGATATTCAGGGGCTATATGATACCCCGGTTAAAACTGTTTTTTAAAAGCGGACACTGGCCGGTAATTATATCGTCGGCAATATTTGCGTTGGGTCATTGGGGTTATGGTACTTTAATAAATATATTGGTGCCTTTATTTATAGGGTTGATTTTTGGCTATCATTATTACAAATACCGCAACATTAAAATACTTATTATTTGCCATTTGCTGATAGATTTGAACGCGATGTTTATAACAAGCCTTATCAAACATTAGCATAGAACGCTAAGCAATCCTGGATCCCGCCTTAAAAAATTCGTGCAATTCGAATAAATTCGTTCCTGTTCGTGTGCCTACTTTTTCATCTCTTCCCTTATCGCGCGCAGAAATTCATTTACATGCTGCGATCCTATGATGTATACCATGCCATCCCTATCGGTTAAATGCACCGCGTCGTTACCGGCGGCGTAAAAACGTATGGTACCCTTGGTGTGCAGGTTATACACCGGGTTATTAAACAGGTAGCGACTGTACAGGCCTTTTTCGGCCTTTACAATGCTGTTAAGATCAATTTTTACCACGCGGGCAGTCCACAAACCGGCCAGCCGGATGCTCTTGTTTTCCACTGTTGTACTGTAGTGGAGTAAAAAGCCCATAATGATGGAGATGATGATAATGGCAAAACCAACCAGCACCAGCAGGTTGCCGTTATGTTCGCTTTCGTCGGTAAAAAAGTATGCGGCAAAGCAAAACATGGCCAAAACAAGGCGTATGGTAATGGGGATAAATTCCCTGCCCAGGTATTGCTTTTCTACAAATACAGCTTTCTCGTTCATGATAGTTTGTACAATTCGAAGATAGTAACTTTTTTAGTGTTATTGTTTACTTTATACCTTTCATCCAACCGGTAACCGCCCACCCAAATAATATCGCCGTTGCCGTTCACCAACAGCGGGACTTCTTTTTTTTGATGTAGCGATAACTTTTGGTTGATAAAATAATCGCTCAGTTTTTTACGGCCTTTCATCCCCATGGGGATAAAATAGTCTCCCTCCTGCCAGGTGCGTACTGTTAAAGGGTACACCAGCAAACCGGCATCAACTGTTGTAGCCATAGGGTTATCCTTCACAATCAGCGGGCTGTCGTCACGCAATAAATTCAGCTTGTATGCGCCAAAATAAATCTCGTGCACGTTTACAGGTATGGTTACTGCTTCCGGCCCTTCGGCCTGTTTTTGTTTGATGATCAACCTGTCGCGGTCAAGCACCAGCAAAAACTCAGCAGATTCAAATATTCTGCCCGGATGCTTATCCAAAACCGACAGCACATCATCAACGGCAGTTTCGTTAAATCCGTATTCCTGTAATAACTTAAACAGCAGCAAACGGGCAGGATTTAATTTTTTAACGTCGGCAACCAGCAAAAAGGTTTCATCAGCGTTCTGGCGCACAATCGTTTTCTGCAGCCCCGCTACCTCGTTTGCCAATAGGAGTTCCAGATCGCGAAAATGTTTCAGGTTATTTTCAAACGTTTTTTCGAGTGATGGGTTAAGCTCCTTTAACCGGGGTATCACCTCAAGCCTTATCTTATTACGGGCGTACTTTGCCGATGCGTTTGAGCTGTCTTCAACAAAATCCAGTTTATCATCGCTTACTATTTTATTTATTTCATCGCGTGTTAAAAACAACAACGGGCGTACCAGCGCGCCGTTTTTGGGCAATATGCCATGCAAGCCGGCAATGCCGGTACCCCGGGTAAGGTTTAACAATATAGTTTCGATAGTATCGTTTTGGTGGTGTGCCAGCGCAATGGCCTGATAGTGGTGCTGCCGGCTTAAGGTATCAAACCATTGGTAGCGCAAATCGCGGGCAGCCATCTGGATAGATATTTTGTTGGCGGCTGCATAAGCCGTGGTATCAAAATTGATGGTATGAAATGGCACCCGTAGTTTAAGCGCCAGGTTTTGGCAAAACTCCTGGTCGCGCAGGGCTTCATCGCCGCGTAACTGGAAATTACAGTGGGCAATGCCGAAATTTATGCCGGAGGCCTTTAACAGGTGGCTCATTAAAACAGAATCGGTACCACCGCTTACAGCAGCCAAAACCTTAGTGCCGGGCGCAAACAGGGCATTTTGTTCAATAAAATTAACAAACCGGGCAACTGGTAGCATTCATCAAAATTATTAATTTAATAACCCCAACAAAAAACTAATTTTGCCCCAGTGAGAAAATACGTTTTAAGCTTTTTGTTATTGATGATGGCGGCTACGGTTATGGGCCAAAAAAAATCAATTGTAAACCTGATACAATCGGAAAGCAGCACGGGCACAAAGATAAATGGCCGCGATGTTATTAAGGTTTATAAAGGGGTTTTTAAACAGGATTATTCCATCCTAAAATCAGATAGCGCCTATTTTTATCCGCAGGATAATGCCTTTGATGCTTTTAGTAATGTTAACATAAACCAGGGCGATACGCTCAACATCTTCGCAGATAAGTTAAACTATAATGGTAATACCAAACTGGCCATCCTTACCGACAATGTTAAGATGGTTGATAAAGACGCTACCCTTACCACCAATTATTTAACGTACAATACCGCAACCCGCATTGGTACGTACACCAATGGCGGTAAGCTGATTAATAAGGATAATGTGCTTACCAGCAAAAACGGGTATTATTTTGCACTCTCGCGCGATTCGTACTTTAGGTATGATGTGGTTTTAACTACAGTTGATGCCATTATTAAAACCGATACGATGAAGTACAACACGGGTAGCCGTATTGCTTATTTTTATGGCCCTACCAATATTTACGGTAAAAAAGACAAAGACACCCTGTATACCGAAAACGGCCTGTATAATACCGTTACCGAGCAGGCTTTTTTCGGCAAAAAAAACCACTATAAGCAAGGCACCAAATCATTAAAAGGTGATAGCTTGTTTTATGATAAGTTAAAAGGATATGGCCGTGCGGTTAAAAACATCACTTTTACCGATAGGGAACAAAAAATAACCATGAAGGGCGATTTGGCCACTTATTTCAGGGCCGATGAACGCACTATTGTTACTCAAAATGCCTACATGATATTGGTTACCGAGCAAAAGGATACCACCAAAACCGATTCGGTACCGCCGCCCGCGCCTGTAGCCAAAAACAAAACCAAAGCAATGAAAGCCCCGCCGAATACCATGAAAATAACCAACATGGAAAACCTGGCCGGCAATATTAAGCCCAATGGTTTGGTTTCAAAAAGAGATTCGGCCCGGTTGGATTCCGCCGTACGTAAAATGGCTGTGCCTAATAAGACAGTTACGCCAGACCAGCTAAAAAACGTTAGCGACCTGGTAAACATAGCAGGGCAAATAAAACCCAACCTCACAAAAAGAGATTCGGCTAAAGCAGATTCGGCGATAAAGAAAATCTCTGCGCAAGCCAAAAACATTAACCCCGGCGATGCCAAAAAACAGATGAATAACCTGGCGCAGGTAGCGGCAGCCATAAAACCCGGCAGCAAACCCGGCAAAAGCTTGCCGGCGCCTAAGGATACCACAAAAGCGGCTAAGGTAAAGGTAGATTCGGTTTACATGACTGCCGATACGCTGGAAACCCAGATATTGACCTACAAAAACCAGAAGCTATACCAGGAAAAACAACGCCTGGCTTACGCCTACGTTAGGGATACATCGGCCGCCGCAAGAAAACAGATCATTGAAAACAAAAAAACCGAAAAAAAACTGGTTGCAAGAGGGCTATCTATCCCCAGGGATACAACTTACCGGCACCGTGATTTTTTTGGCCATCCTAAAATAAAGGTGGATTCGGCGCAGATAAAAAAAGATAAGCTATCGGCCATTCGCAAAGCAAGGCAGGACAGCGTGCGCCGGGAAGAGTTAAAAAAAGACCCCGTATTTGCCCAGCGTGAGGTTAATTTGAAGGATACCGCCCGGGTAAGGATGGTGATAGCCCACCATCATGCCAAGCTGTTTAAATCGGATTTACAGGGCAAGGCCGATTCGATTTTTTACAGTAATGCCGACTCAACCATCCGTTGTTACGTACAGCCCATGTTTTGGACGCAAGGCTCGCAGCTATCAGGCGATACCATTTACGTGCAGATGCGGAACAAGAAGATGGATAATATGGAACTGTTCCCTTCGGCCTTTGTGGTGAATTTGGAGAAGGACGATTCGTTGCATTTTAACCAAATGGGCGGCAAAAAAATGCGCGGCTTCTTTAAAAACGATAAAATGGATAAGTTGTATACCGTTGGCAATGCCGAAAGTATTTACTTTAAGCGGGATAGCGCTACCAATGTGGTTGAGGGGATAGAACGATCATTAAGCAGCCGCATGGTGATATCATTTAAAAACAGTAAGGTTGCCAATATACGCCTACTTATTAAGCCCGAAAACAAGTACCTGCCACTGAAAAAGGTGGTTGATGATGATAAGATATTGAAAGGCTTTATCTGGAAACCCAAGGATAGGCCGGTATCAAAAGAATCCATCATTCCATCGCGCCGTAAAACGCCGGCGAAGACGGCCGGGAATAAGGCTAATGTAAAAAGCAAGCCGGCTAATGTAAAAGGCGCGGCTTCGCTTAAAGGTGCGCCTACGGATAGTTTGAAAAAGCAATTGACAACCGGGAAGGATAGCTTGCTAAAGACGGATACCTCCAGGGTTAAGGGCATTAAAGCAGGTAAGGACAGCATTAAAATCCCTGCGGTAGTAAAACCTGTTGCGCCGGTTAAGGATACGGTTAAAACTCCCGCAGCGAATTAGTTTAACGTTGGTTCGACGATAAAGCTATAAGAGCCTGTTTAAAAATGGAGGGGTAAATTTGCTAATTGCCGAAAAGCGGATAAAAGGGCCATACTGAAAAGGTGGCTTGGCCAATTAGCCTGTAAATGCTGCCGAAGATCCGGCTTCAAACTCATCTAAAAATGAGGGTATAATAGTTACCGGTGTAAGTAAGCCTTTTGGGCTGAATGTTAACATTATAAAAGCAAGTTAACAAAAACGCCCCGATGTTTAGCGGGGCGTTTTATATTATTTTATCAGGTGTTTAAGCTGGATGATCTCGCTTTCTTCCAAATGGCGGTAGCGGCCGCGGGGAAGATCCTTTTTGGTGAGATTGGCATAAACCACCCTGTCAAGCTTTACAACTTCGTAACCAAGGCTTTCAAAAATTCGGCGCACCACGCGGTTTTTACCGCTGTGAATCTGGATGCCTACCTCGCGTTTTGATGCACCGGCAACATACGATACCGAATCGGGTTTTATCAAACCATCTTCCAGCTCAATACCATAAGTGATCTTATTCAAATCGCCTTGTGATAAAGCTTTACTTAATTCAACCTGGTATAGTTTACTGATGTTGCTGCGTGGGTGCGATAGTTTATCGGCAAGGTCGCCATCGTTGGTCATTAATAATAACCCGGTGGTGTTCCTGTCTAAACGGCCAATTGGGTAAATGCGCTCTTTGGTTGCTTTTTCAACCAGGTGCATTACAGTACGGCGTTCCTGGGGATCTTCGGTTGTGGTAATATAATCCTTTGGCTTATTTAATAACACATAAACCATTTTTTCGCGACGCAGGGTTTCGCCGTTATATTTGATCTCATCCTTACGGGGATCAATTTTGGCACCCAGTTCGTCAACAACCACTCCATTTACAGATACCACACCTGCAATGATCAGTTCGTCGGCCTTACGGCGAGAACAGATGCCTGCATTTGATATATAACGGTTAAGGCGGATAAGGCCATCATCCTTAGTTTTGGTTTCGGCTGGTTTTTTACGGCCGCGCATGGTCCTTTCGGGCGCGCTGGTATCTTTGGTTATCTTATCGTAAGTAGGCTTACGTTGTGGCTTGTCCGCATTGTAAGCCGGTTTATCTTTCGAAAAACTGCCTTCGCGTTTCTTAAATCCGCCTTCGGGCCTTTCGCCAAATTTTTTGTCTGTTGATCTTTCTGCACCTGCGCCAAAACTTCTTTTTGGCTTATCGCCAAAATCGGTGCTGGAGGTACGAGTGCGTGGAGAGGAGTATGGTTTCTTTTCGCCGGCACTGCTTCCGCCAAAGTTCCTTTTGGGTCTTTCTTCACCTTCGCCCGAAGTTGGACGGCCGGAGTAAGGCTTTCTTTCGCCGCTGGCCGATGAGCCTGCACCGAATGTTCTTTTTGGCCTGTCTTCAAAATCGCCGCCTGTTGGCCTGCCAGAGTACGGCTTGCTGCGTGGCGAAAAGCTTTTTTTATCGCTAGGTGATGCACTATCCCTGAAATTGCTTTTAGGTTTGTCATCTCCGGTAGTTGGCCTGCCAGAGTATGGCTTTGATCTTCCTGATGATTTTTTATCGCCAGATGATGCACTGTCCCTAAAATTGCTTTTGGGCTTATCGTCACTGAACCTGTTGCTTTGGAATGGTTTATCCGGTCTGGATAGTTTTTTCTTTTCTCCGTCCGGAGTGGCTTTACCTTTTGCGGTTGCCGGTCTTTTTGGCTTATCGTCGCCTCTTGAACTTCTGCCAGTTGATTTTCCTGGCCTGTCATCGCGACTACCTGTTGGTCTCTTAAATACCATATTTTTTTGTTTAGCGCTTTCGCAGCGTGAGGGTCAAAGTTACGCTTTTTTGGCATACTTTAATTAAAAAAATCAAAAAAATATCGGCAAACAAAATCACGGTTTAAACGGTTTTAAACACGGTTTTTGAACCGAAAACCCATGCTAAAAAAGTTGGCAAAATGCTAAGTATTTGATTATGTGATTCGTATGACTTACCTTTGCAGCACATTTTACCTAATGTATAGTTAATGATAAAAAAAGAAATGATTAAAAAACACTTACTTACGTGCTCCGTAATCCTGGTGCTGGCCCTCATTTCAAAGCTTAATATTTACAGCACAACAATTGCTGAAACGGTTGCAAAACCGGCCAAATTAAGCCATCGGACCTCGAAATTTATTTTTATTAAAAGCACTGCGGCTGCCTATAATTTTGCCGACGAAGCTTTACCTGTTAACGATGCCAGAGTTACAAGAAAACTCAACAAATCGCTCAGCCAACATTCTTTTAAAAGTGTTCAGTCAACCTTGCTGCACCGCAAGGCCGAAATTCTGTTCCCTATTATTGAGCCGATTTTAAAGTTTTATGGCATCCCTGATGATTTTAAGTACATTCCACTGGTTGAATCGGGCCTTAAAAGCGGCACTTCTTCCAAAGGGGCATCGGGCTTATGGCAGTTTATGGCCGGTACCGCGCGTACTTATGGCCTTAAGGTGGGGCACGGTGTTGATGAACGTCAAAATGTACGTAAGTCAACCATCGCGGCCTGCAAGTATATTAAAGAACTATACGGTGAGTTTAACAGCTGGACGCTGGCTGCCGCTGCTTACAACAATGGCTCTATTAAAATGGAACGAGCTATTAATAAGCAAAACGAGGATAATTATTTTCGCTTAAGCCTGAACCGCGAAACCGGTTCATACATCTACAAGCTTATTGCCATGAAAGCAATTATCGAACAGCCAAAGAGGTTTGGGTATAAGGATTATATTGTTATCCCCCCCACAACACAACTGTTAGCCTTTAATTAAGTCAATTAGTGAATTGGCGGGTTAGTGAATTAGTGATTGAATTAATCTTTTAGCTAAATCAATAGGTTAGCCCCTCAATAATTAAATTTTACGGAGCACTTTAAAGCCGATCTTCCCGGGTGGAGGATCGGCTTTTTTTGTGGTCATTTAACTAACTACAGGGTTATCTTTTTAAAGTAGAGCGAGTTATGGTCAACTGTGCCCGTACCCGGAAGTATTTTTGCCATAAAACCGCTTGCCCCGTTATCGGTTACACCAAAATCATCGTCATTTGATATCACCAGGATGTTGCCGGGTAATAAAGTTATACCTTCACATTTATCATGCGGGTAAACGGTTGGGAGATCTTTTAAAAGATCAAGTACAACTGTTTTTTTAACCGGGGTAATTCCTGCAGTAGTTAAACCGGCAATGTCTTTTAACTCTTCAACGGTTTTACCGCCGTATAGCTTGCCGGTTTCGCCGTTTGCAGCATCAGAAACATCGGTGGCATTTGCCAGGTCAACTTTAAATATCTTTTTAAAAGTTGCGGGGTTGGTTGGCGCGCCGCCATAATTACCGTCGCGTTCAATGGTTAAAAATGTGGTGGCATTTACAGCCAGTATTTCGCTGCAACCTGTGAGTGATGCATTTTCCATTAAATAGATGTACTGTTTGGTTGCACCGGTAGCAATATCAAAAGTTAAAATGCGCAATACCAATGAATTGCTTACGGCTGCCTTTGTTGGATTATACATTGGCGATTGCATAATGCCTACCAGTGTTTTACCATCTGGTGTAATTGTAAGGCCCTCCATCCCGCGATTGGCTTTGCGTTTAGCAAACACAAACGGTATTTTACGCCCGCCCGTACCCGTACCGAATGGATTTATGCGTTCTATTGTTCGCCCGGTTGCATCAAAATGTACAATGTGGGGGCCATATTCGTCGCTAATCCAGAAAGAACCGTCAGATGCCAGAGCCAGTCCTTCAGAGTCAATACCATCTGCGCTTGGGCTAAGCTGCGTGCCGGAAAGATCATAAGGAACCTCTCCGGTGGCACCCATTCCAGCCGGGTTTGGCAGGCCGTTAAGTTTAGCCCCGGCTGCATTTTTTAATTCAATAGTTTGTTCCAATACCAGCTTATTATCCTTTAATCTGAATTTGCCTATTTGAGGATCGAAATCGGGTTTACCAATAATGATAGAATTGGCAATTGTACCGGCAACGTTCGGCCCCCGATCGGTAAGTAAATAAAATACCGATGGGTCCTTTGGGTCGGCAGCAACAGCGGAGCCAAAACCGCCGTTATAAACTTTCACACCAGTAGCTGTCGTCATCAGCAATGCCGGGTTTGTGGCTTCAGCCATGTCGGGGTAGGTGATGGTGGTTGTAGACTTGTCTTTTTTACAAGCCTGGAAGCCTAATGTGGCAGCCATACAAACAAAGGGGAGTAATTTTCTCATCAGATAAAAGGTTAGTTATTAATTCTGCAAATAAACCCCAGTGTTGTAAACATATGATTAACTTAAAAACAACTTGAAACAACAGCGTAAGTTAGCGCTGTTGTTTTTACGTCAAATAACGTTTCGTGCCGACAGGGCAAACGCATTAAAATTTCAGTAGCATAAGTAAATATTTAAGATCCCATGCGGCAATGTTCTTTTTTCTTCGGATACTGATGTTCTTCGTTTGATCATTTTTAAGTATATTTAAAGCTACCTTATTGATCAGGGAAAAGTTTTGGGCTGCGTGTTTGTTCCTTTTTCTGTCGGCATCTTCGTGAAAGACAACGTCAAGCGTCCAATGCAGCTTGTTTTCTATCGCCCAATGTCGCCGGATATTT
>NZ_JBFUCY010000058.1:0-16560 GCF_056404995.1 Mucilaginibacter sp. P2_A5 | reverse complement strand
CAATACCGAGCAAACCGGATCGCTTACATATAATTGCACAACTTCGGCCCCGGATCTGCTGCCTTTATTTTTGATAGTGAATTTTGCGTGGATGATTTCATCCTTTTTATAGCTTGATTTATCTGTGGAAAGTTTGCTGACAGAAAATTCAGTATAAGAAAGCCCATAACCAAAAGGAAATTGCGGTTGAATTTTCTTGGTATCGTACCAGCGGTAACCAACCAGTATGCCCTCTTTATATTCGGCCGTTGCGCCTTTACCCGGATATGTATCCAGGTTAAACGCGGGTGAATCATGTAACGAAACCGGGAAGGTAAACGGCAGCTTTCCCGACGGATTGATGACACCTTTTAATACGTCGGCCAGTGCATTGCCTGCTTCTGAACCGTTAAACCACGACCAAACAATAGCATGGTTAGTTTTTTTGATTTCATTCAAATCATACGGAGCGCCGGCCATGATTACAATAATGGTATTGGCATTGACGGCCGTGACCGCGTTAACCAGTGCCTGTTCGCCAAAAGGCAGTTCCAGGCTTTTACGGTCATGGGCTTCACTTTCATATTCACGATTGGACCCGATACATAAAATGGCGACATCGCTGGTTTTTGCAAGCGCTACGGCCTCATCAATCAGTTTTTGATCGGGCTGGTCGTAACCACGATTTTTTTCATCACTATTACTTGCCAGGTAGTTTGCTTTATAACCCTGGGCAAAACTGATACTGGCCGTTTTGCCGAACCTTGATCGTATGCCTTCCAAGGCGGTTATTTCATATTTAGCTTTTACCCCTGCGCCATAACCGCCTAAAGCAAATGTACGGATGGCATTATCACCGATGACAGCAATACTTTTAATGTTATCTGCTTTTAAAGGCAACAAATGGTTATCGTTTTTTAGCAGAACGATGGATTCCGAGGCAATAGCATATGCGGCTTTGGTATGCGCCGGCGTAGCGATAGATCCTTTGGGATGGTTAGTACTCATGGAGGTATGGTACATCACCCACAAAATCCTGCGCACCTTATCGTTAATTGTTTTTACCGAAACCTGGCCTTCCTTAACAGCTTTTAGTAATGGCTTAGCAAAATACCACTGATCATACGGCCCGCTTGAGCCCATTTCAATGTCCAGCCCGTTGTTGGCCGCTGCAACGGTATGGTGCGTCCCGGACCAATCTGACATGACCACTCCTTTAAAGCCCCACTCGTTTTTTAGTACTTTATTTAATAAATAGTCATTCTCGGAGCACCAATAGCCATTCACCTTATTGTAGGCCGACATAATGGTGTAGGCATTCCCCTGCTGTACGGCTGCTTTAAATGCCGGGAAATAAATTTCGCGTAAAGCTCTTTCATCAACTATGGTGTTTACGCTATCGCGGTTAAGCTCCTGGTTATTTGCAGCAAAATGTTTTATACAGGCTGCTACATGCTGGCTTTGAATCCCTTTTACAGCCCCGACAGCCAATAGACTGTTCAAATAAGGGTCTTCCGAATAATATTCATAGGTCCGGCCGCAAAGCGGCATCCGGCAGATATTGAATGCGGGTGCAAGCATTATATGCTTTTTACGGGCATTGGCTTCCTCTCCTATAACTACCCCGTATTTATTTGCCATTGCGGGGTTCCAGGTAGCTGCTATCGCCGAGCCATTTGGTAAAAACGTGGCAGAGTCGGTTGTCCAGTTAGCCGAGGCCCAGTCAAAGCGCTTTATTTCTTCACGTACGCCTAAGGGGCCATCATCGCACGTAAGCTCCGGGATACCTAAACGGCTTACGCCCGCCGAAGAAAACAGCGCGTTGCCATGTAGCATGTCTATTTTTTCTTCCAGCGTCATTTTGCTGACGATGCTATTGATCTTTGCTTTAAGCGCAACCTCGCTTTTGTTTTGCGCCGAAGCGCCGCCGGACACTAAAAATGCCATAAAACAGGCAATGGTATATTTCATAAATTATATTTCTTTTCTTCCCATGGATGCTATCTATCTGCGACTGTACTTTTACCGGCAGATGCTTTTAATCCTGGTGATATGGCTTACGGTAAATATTGCTTAGGAAGCCGATGCCTTTAGTTTAAATTTTTTCATATCAATTTCTCTTAAACTTCCTGTATAAACTACCAACCTGTATTGGTTATGCTGATAAATAAAACTGGTATGGCGTAAAAACGCCTGGGCCTTTTGTTAAAAGCCACAGGCATTCATTTATTTACCGCCTGCGTTCAGGGCCACTATTGTACGTTGATCTTTTACTGTATAATTTCGCCTATCTAAAGCGCCGCCTGTATCCCAAAAAAATGGCAGCATCCCGTTGGCTTTGGCTTTTTTTGTAACATAAGTAAGCCAATAATCCACCGCATCGTTATGCGTTGCCAGGTCCAGGGGGACATGCGCTGTATTGTCGCGCCTGTAGGTCCCATATTCGCCCAACAGGACAGGAATGCCTTTATCGGCGAATTTTGTTTTCATCTTGTTGAAAGTGGCATCTACATCGCTCTCTTCGCCAAAGGTGGCGTTACGACCTGGCTCTATAGTAGAATGGTGCCCTGTTCCCCAATAATAGAACATCTTGCCCCAGTCTGCGTCCTCGCTCATCAGGCAGAATTGATATGGAGAATAATAATGCACCTCGACCATCATCCGAGCCGCTGCCTGGTCCTGGGGAAGAGCATTCATCAGGTCATTGGTTTTGTCAATATCTGTTGACGGGCCCTGGACCACCAACACCCGGTAACTATTCCTGCCGCCGGTAGATCGAACCGCCTTTATAAAGGTTTCATGATAGGAAGCAAGTATGGCCATTTGTGCAGCGTTATCCACCGGAGGCTCGTTAGCGCTGGCAAACATCAGGTGTTCGTCAAAATCGCGCATAGTTGTAGCAATCTGCTCCCAAAACGCTTTTTGCTTAGCATTAACCGAATCCTGTTTTACCACGTTAATGTTATTATCTAACCAGCCGTTATCCCAATGTATATTGAGTAAAACATACATATCATTTTTTACGCAGTATCCTACTACTTCTTTTACCCTGTTAAGCCAGTTGGGGTCTATTTGCGCGGTTGCCTGGTTGCTTAAATGTCCCCAATTCCAGGCACATGGAAGGCGAATGGCATTAAAACCCTGTTGTTTCACGAATTTTACATAATCCTCGGTAATTAAAGGATTGCCCCAGCCTGTTTCGCCGGGAGCTTCCAGGGTATTGCCGATATTCCATCCTAACTTCATTTTAGCGGCGAGCTGAACGGCGTTGCTGCTCATCCCGGTTGCATCAGGAGCTTTTGGCGAAGTATTATAAGTTGGATATAGGTTGGCTGTTTGGGACACCGTTACCCTTCTTGATTGACCATTGGATGAATTAATGACCAAAACACCCGAACGTGTTAATCCTGTACTATTTTGTGACAGCGTTGTTAAATGAATGACACTGCTGCCGCTGCCGCCAGATGTAGTGTTTAATTGCAGCCAGGCCGAAGCAGGGTTACTGACGCTCCATGTAGCATTACAGGTAACAGATAAATCCTTTGTGCCGCCTTCAGGCGTAAAAGTTATAGCGGTCTGGCTTGCTGTTAGTTCGGGCGGCGCACTACTTGTCTTTTTACAGGAGAAAAAAGATATAATCGTAATCGGTATTAATAATAATTTCAAAAAAAACTGTTTTTTCATTTTTTACAATGCTTAGTATTTAAATTTTTGCTGATCAATTTCTACAAAATGTTTTTATCCGTCTCCTGCGACGATCTCATTAATGGCCTTTACCACGTTATTATTCCTATCCAAAACTTCTAACCGCATCCTTAAAAAAGGTTTAATAGCATTGGCCAATTGTCAGTAAAATTGCCCTTGCATTTTTAATAGCGAAACTTATTGCCCGGCCTTCATCGTTATGCTTTTTTAAATCTTTAACTCTCGGCTTCCTTATCGGCATGATCCCGGATATTGAAAAACAGAATTGTTGTGGTGTAAAAAATGCCGGGGCCTCTCGGTAAAGGCCCCAGGCATCCACTTATATTCAACTAAAACTCTCTTATTTAATTCTTACTACCCTGATGTTGTCAACAGCTATCTCAGAAGTTTTGATGGTAGTTGTGCCATCGTTAATAAATGTAACATTGATGGCACCCGCTCCCTCGGCCCCAAGCAAATCCGTGAGGCTGGCAGGAGGCGTCCCCGTACCATTATTTGTTCTGAAGTCTGATAGTAGTATGGTTACCGTTTGCCAGCCCTTTGTAGTAAATTGTGTTATTGAACCATTGGCATTCTTCCACGGGCGATAAATGGCCGAATATGTCCAGGAGTAATCTTTAACAATCTGGATAGCACCGGCCGACCATGGCGTAGTTACAGATACTTCAAACTTTAAAGCATAATGGTCCACCGTATCCTTTAAGTTGGCTTTAGGTACCCACTGCGCCCCGTTCGTATTGATAGACCGGCCGCCATTCCACCAGGACCCGTCTCCGGCGCTGATATTAGTTGATTGCAATAGCCCATAATAGCCATTATTACCAGGATAGGCTGCTGAACTGTTAGACGTGCCAGATCCCCATGAAAAGTTATTTACATTATCATAATTATTCAACACGCCTGTTACAAAGTCATGTACTTTATAAACAGAGGTGGCCGAACCTGATTTTGTTGTAACACTTACAATGCCGCCGGTTTGCGTAACCCCCGCAGGTACTGCCAGGCTGATGCTGGTACCATCATTTGATGATTTATAACTGGTAATATTGACCCCGGCATAGGTAACGCTTTTTATAAAGAAAAAGCTTAGGCCGTTGATTTTAACCGAATCGCCAGGATTGGCATCTTCATTAGAAACGCCTGAAATTGTAGGCGCAGGGGCAACAATAGGGAACGAAAACGTAGTTTGCCCATGGTTGGTAATGTACTGTATGGTATTCAGCTTATCTGATGGTACCGAAGGGAACGCGATAACCGCCGGGATTAAGACAATTGCACTGGTATCTGAAAACCATGCATCGTTAAAAGAACCTTTTACCCCGTCAAAATTAATAGCGAGCGCACCTTTCAAATTCTTACCTGAAATTACAACCCACTGGCCCGTACCTACGCTGCTTAAAAGCGAATCACCGGGATGGGCTACATAATTGCGTATAGCGGTAATTATCGGGGTGCCTTTTGATGGTGAAGCATCCTTTTTACAGCCCGGCTGCATAACAACCACCGCGGCAAGCAAGGCAAGCACCAAGCAGCCTTTGATATGATAAATTAATTTTTTCATGATGTTTAAATTATATCAATGATTAAGAATGCTGTTAATAATAAGCTACAGGTTCCTCCAGCAGCTTTGGATCGGCGGTTTGATCATTTGCCGGTATAGGCAGCGTAAATGTGGCGGCTGTGGCCGGGGTGATGATCAGTCCGTTGGGCGATGGCGTTTTTACGCCTGTAGCTTGATTGTAGGAAAACTGCTGCCTTTTTTGACCGTTAAGAGAATTAATGGCGGCCTGCGGTTTATAGTAAGATAGACGAACCAAATCAAACCAGTACTGGCCTTCAAATGCCAGTTCAATCCGCCGTTCTTTCCAGATCATATCAGGCGTAATACTCGTAACCTTACTTACGCCGGCCCTGCTGCGTACGGCGTTAAAGTACTGCAGCGCCTGCGGGTTGGCAGTAGAAGCGTTGTTGCCAAGCAAGGCTTCGGCATATACCAGGTATACATCGGCCAGGCGTAAAACGGTATTGTGCTCGGTTGACGACCAAAGATCCATAGTAGGCGAATTATTATCTGCGGCAGTACCAACAATGTGTTTTTTAACATTTACACCCGTTGCGGTATACCCGCCGTTTGCGGCATTAAGCTCAGGGTATTTATCGCCGGTAAGCATATACGTGGCTTTGCGGCGCACGGAGTCATCCATGCTATACTCGTTGGCCAAATCAAGGGTTGGGCCAATGGCACCGCCCCAGCCACCACCACCGGTAACCAGGCTGCCGCTTGGGGCAAATTGGGCTTGTATATCGTTACCTTGTCCGTAGCCTACGCCTGGCGCCCATTGAAACGCGAACAATGACTCGGGATTATCATTATACTGGGTCCTGAAAAGGTTATAGTAGCTTGGTAAAAGCGTTAAACCACTGGTGTTACACACATTGCCGGCGTAATATGCGGCGCTGTCAAGGTCAGATTGTTTGCGGGTACCACTTTGGCCCAAACCAGCCCGGGTTAAATATACTTTTGCCAGTAACCCCTGTGCCGACCATGTAGTTACGCGTCCCGGCTGGTCTATCTTTGGTAAATTAGCTGCGGCGTATCTTAAATCGTTGATAATGAATTTATAAACATCAGTAAGCTTATGGCGTGGCACCAACGGATTTGCTATCAGCTTATCATTATCTTCAATAATTGGCGCGGCGCCCCATAATTGCGCGATAAAGAAATAAGATGTGGCGCGTATAAACTTCAACTCGCCAAGCGCGCCTTTTTTACTGCTTGCAGCCACACTATCCGGAAGGCTGGTGTTAATGGCTTTTATATTGATGTTGCAATGGGCAACTATATCGTAAAAAGACTGCCATGACTGGGTGATATAAGAGTTTTGGCTTGTAATAGAAAAGGTAGTAAACTGAACCAGATCGGCATTATAAGGCTGCAGCATATTGCCGCTCATGATATCGCCAACACCAAGCAGCGGAAAATTGTTCCAGTTAAACCAGGGCTGGGCATAAAGAGCAGCGGTAGCCAGTCTTAAGTCCGAGCCGCTTTTATAAAAGTTATCTTTGGTTATACCGGTTAAAGGTGGCCGGTTAAGGTAATCCTTTTTGCAGCTGCTTATCATAACGATAAACAGCAGTACCATATTTATTTTTATGAGTTTCATCATCTTGAATTTTAATTGTTTAGCGATACGTTAAGACCAACTGTGTAAACACGCGGCTGAGCGTAATATCCATTATCAATACCTGCTGCCAATGGGTTCCATGAACCAATTTCAGGATCATAGCCGGTATATTTGGTAACCGTGAAAACGTTGGTAACGTTAACATACACCCGTAGCGACCGTAGCTTGATCTTATTTAACAAGTTGTTTGAAAAGCTGTACCCCAAGGCGATACTCTTACATTTTAAAAACGACCCATTTTCGATGTATTTGTCAGAAAAACGCTGGTTATCATTACCACTGCTCTGGCTTATCCGCATAATATTGGTAGATGGGTTTGTGATATATACGTTGTTAATATCTGATGCAGAGCCCGCCGGGTCAATCAGACCAATCTTAGCATAGTTGAGCACAGAGGGGAAATAGCCAAAGTTTTGGTTAGGGTTCTCGCCGTTTACCTTTATCTGGTTATAAACTTTATTGCCGTAATTGCCTACCATAAAAACATTCAGATCGAAATTTTTATAGTTAAAGCTGTTATTGATCCCGTACTGGAACTTAGGTAAAGGCGATCCTAAAAAGGTTTGGTCACGGGCATCAATTATCCCGTCGCCATTAATATCCTTAAAAATAACATCACCTACCCAAACACCGCCTGATCCGGGAGTTATAGGTATCGAGCCGCCTCCGTTTTGGGATAACGCCGGATATTTAGTAAAGTCGGCGGCGTTTTTGTAAATGCCCAATACCTGGTAACCATAAAACTCACCGATTGAGCGGCCAACTACAGTTTTGGTTACCGAGCCGTTTATTGCCGGGGTACCATCAACCAAAGTGAGTACTTTGTTCACGTTCCTGGAAAAGGTAATATTACTGGTCCAGTTAAAGTTTCTTGATTTGACGTTTTGAGTCGACAATGTAAACTCAAATCCCTGGTTGCTCACCGCGCCTATATTTACATAGGGCGCCTGCACCGCTCCCGGCGAATATCCACCCGAAGCGAATGTGCCTGAGTAGTAAGGCATGGTAAGGCTTAGCAACAGATTATTTGTTTTGCGGTAATACGCATCGACAGAAAATCCTATCCGCCCGTTTAACACTGAGGCATCGAGACCAACATTATATGATCTTGTAGTTTCCCACTTGATATCAGGATTACCTGTTGTACTGGTTATCTGCGAGTTACCTGACAGGCCGGTGGCTATTGTGCTTAGTGTTGAACCGTAAGCATATTCGGCGATATTTTGATTGTTTACCAGGCCATAACCAACCCTGAGTTTAAGATCCTTAATAGCCTTTACACCTTTAAGGAAGCTTTCGTGGTTAATTTTCCATGCCAGCGCGCCCGAGTAAGTGGTATTCCACCGGTGCGCTTCGGCAAATTTTGATGAGCCGTCATGACGTACTGTAGCCGTTAACAAATACCGGTCATCATAGGTAAAGTTGGCCCTGCCAAAATAGGCTTCTAATGAGCCCTGTCCTTTAACACCGGTATTGATAGCGGTTGTGGCATCGCCTGTGCTTATCGTTTGCACGTTATTACTTGCAAAATTGGTGCGCGTACCCGAAACACCGCTACTTTTTAGCAATTGGGCTTCGTGCCCGGCCATTGCGTTAACATAATACTTTTGGGCAAACGTATGCTCGTACGTTAAATAATTGGAGATTGAATTATAAAAATTTTGCGCGCTTGTCGCGGTGCCGCTGTTGGTGGTTTTGGAGTAAGCGCCCATAACATACGAGGGATTGAAATAATCCTCGGTGGCAAAGTCGAAGTTTCCGGCTATTTCATTGCGCAGGGTAAGGTCGCGGGTAAATTGTATTTCGGCATAAGCGTTGCCCATTAATTGGTAACGGCTTTTAAAATCCTTTACAATGGTGGCTATAGCGAACGGGTTGGTACCGGTTGCTCCATAAATGTTAGGATCATTGCCACCCCATGTGCCATCGGGGTTTACTACGGCCACATCGGGTGTTTGGTTAAGGGCCTGCAAAATTACCCCGGTATTGGAAGTAGCCACATTTTCGGCTACGTGTGCCAGGTTTAGGTTTATGCCAACCTTTAACCAGTCGGTGGTTTTGTTATCGATGTTTGCTTTTATTGAAGTCCTTTTAAAATCAGAACCCAATGCAATACCTTGTTGTGAAAAATAGGTACCCGATAAATAATACTTTGTCCTGTCATCACCACCGCTGATAGCTAAATTGTGGTTTAGCATTGGCGCTGTACGGTATAGGGCTTTTTGCCAGTTGGTACCTAACCCCATGTATTGCGGATTGGCAAACTGCGGCCGTTTATCGTAACCGATGATGTCACTCTTTTCGTTCATGAAAGTAGCATATTGGCGCAAATTCATTGCATCATAATACTTGGGTAATTTTTGCCAGCCCTGGTAGCCATCATAGCTGATAATTGGCGCGCCGCTGACCCCCTTTTTTGTGGTGATAATAACAACACCATTGGATGCCTGGGAACCGTAAATAGCCGTAGCAGAAGCATCTTTCAACACATTGATAGAGGCTATATCAGAAGGATTGATGCTGGATAGCGGGTTGGTGCCATTACCCGGAATAGCCGATTGGCCGTTTGGCGGTATTTGTACACCATCAATAACATATAACGGCGGTGCGCCCTGGAAACCGCCCAGACCACGAATCTGCACGTTTACATCGCCGCCCGGCTGGCCCGATACCTGCTGTATTACAACACCTGCAACTTTGCCTTGCATGGCCTGGTCAATGGTTGTTGGCTGGGTTTTAAGAAGGTCGGCCGCTGTAACAGATGATATAGAACCGGTAAGGTCGCTTCGTCTCTTGGTACCGTAACCAATTACCACAACCTCGGTTAAATCGTTGGTTGATGGTTTAAGCACTACGTTAATAACCGTAGTTGAGCCTACAAATATTTGCTGGGTAGTAAAGCTTAAAAAACTAAATATCAGCACATCGCCGGGTTTGGCATTAATGGCATAGCTGCCATCCGACCCGGATAGTGTACCTGTTGATGCATTCTTTACTTTAACGGTTACACCGGGCAATGGCCCGGTATTATCGGCACTGGTAATTTTACCTGTAATTTTTATGGTTTGCGCGTAGCCTGCCAGGCTTAGCAACAGCAAAGCCATTAATAGCAGTGCACCATGTCTTATTCTTTTTCGTAAATTTTTTTCCATGTTAATTTGGGTTCATAATTAATTGATAATTGGTTTGTTTATTGGGTTATTGGTTAACTTCTCAGCATTATTTTCCTCCCATCGTATTTATATATTAAATTGAATTCATTGCCTGCGTGCAATGGCCGAATGGCACACTACTAACACTCAGATCAAATAAGATAATTTATGTAAAAAGCCCGTTATTGTTGCAGGCAGCCTACGCTGCCCCATATATGTGGGGTATTAATGATAACTCCAGAACTGTTTTTGGTAACTGCCAGGCAGGCAAATAACAGGCGCTAATAAGTACACGTTTTGGCATAATGCTTAGTTTAATCAGGTTACTATTAAAATTGGTTATGTACCTGCACCATTATAGGATGACAGGCCTGCGGCAGCTATCTTGAATTTATGCCGCTTTGTATAGGTTAAAATTACAAGGGGCACCGCAATCGATTGTTTAAAAATAGGGGCACAAATGTTAAAGCAACTTAACTACCTTATTTTAAGATAGTTAAAGTATTAAACATTGATTTAATGGTAAAAAATCAGAAAAAAACCGACGGGAAGGTTAACAAATTGGGCCAAAAGAAAGGTAAACTCGAAGGCTGTTCGCGATAATTATCAGGCTTTATCAGCCTGTTGTTTGCTTTTTTGCTGGTAAGCAGATGGGAGGCAATTGAATTCGGCTTTAAAAGAGCGTACAAAATACTTCTGGCTTTTAAAGCCTACCTTGTACGATATCTGGGATATGGTTAGCTGCGAATTCTCAAGCAATTGAGCGGCGCGCTTTAAACGGATAGACCTGACAAGTTCTACCGGAGACTTTCCGGTTAATGTGAGCGCCCTTTTATATAATGTAACACGGCTCACACATAATTCGCTACTGAGTTCTTCTACTGAGAAATCGGCGTTATCAATATTTTTTTCGATAATAAGTAAGGCTTTTTTAATAAAAGCTTCATCGAACGACTCGGGCACCACATCTGTTGGCTTGGCATCAAGCTGCTTTTGATAGGTTTTGCGCATATCCTGCTGTATGGCCAGTATGTTTTTCAGTTTGGATAGCAGTATCTCGAAGTTGAAAGGTTTGGTGAGGTAATCATTGGCGCCCGTTTCAAGTCCTTTTAACTGTTGCTCTTCGCCGGTAATAGCGGTAAGTAAAACAACAGGTATGTGCGATGTCCGTTTATCGTTACGTATTTTACGGCAAAGATCTATCCCATTCATTTCGGGCATACTTATATCGCTAACAACCAGGTTTGGGTGCAGGGCAAGGGTTTTTTGCCACCCTTCTTTGCCGTTTGCGGCCTCAACAACATGAAAGATATCGTTTAAATTGTCTTTTAAATAAAAGCGGAAGTCTTCGTTATCTTCAACCAGCAAAACGGTCAGTTTTTTTTCAGCGGCAACAGTTCCGGGTTGTTGCAGCGCCTGTCCGTCGGTCCCTGAAAGTTCTGCCAGGTTAAGCGCGTCGTCGGGCCATTGTTCTTCTGCCTCGGCTGTTAGGTGCACAGGCAGTAAAATGGTAAAATAGCTTCCCTGTCCGGGCTCGCTTTCTACAGATATTTCGCCATTATGCAGCTTTACAAATTCCTTTGTTATTGACAGGCCTATGCCGCTACCCTGGTTAACCATCGATCCGGGAATATCGCTTTGAAAAAAACGTTCAAAAATTTTATCCTTTTTATCCGCGGGAATTCCTATACCTGTATCAATAACCTTTATTTCGAGCATTTGCTGCCCGGGTGTTTGTTTGGTTGATAATAATACGCTCACGTGCCCACCCTCCGGTGTAAATTTAAATGCATTGGAAAGCAGGTTAAATATGATACGTTCTATTTTATCGGGGTCAAAATTGATCACCAGGTTTTCAATTTCCGAGTCGAACACAAACCCAATATGTTTTTTTTCGGCAATATCTGAAAAGGAATAAGACATTTCCTTAATAAAGCTCACGATATCGCCGCTCCGGGCATGCAGCCTGAGTTCCTGAACTTCCATCTTCCGGAAATCAAGCAGTTGGTTTACAAGGTTTAACAGCCTTTTTGCGTTTCTCCTTATCATATTCAATTGCTCGCCCCGCTCTTTATCGGCATCGATAAGCATTTTATCAACAGGCGCCATAATTAATGATAATGGCGTCCTGAACTCATGGCTTACATTGGTTAAAAATTTAGTTTTTAACTGATCAAGCTCCTGCATACGCTTAACCTCCTGCCGCTCCTGTTCAATTAACAACTTTGCTTCCTGCTTTTCTTTCTCTGCTATAAATTGCCTTCTTATCTTTTGTATTCCGCGCCGGCGTATAAAAAACAGGGTCCCGGTTATCAACAACAGGTAAATGACATAAGCTAAAGTAGATTTCCAGAAGGGGGGCAATACCTTTATTTTTAATTTTATATAGCTGGGTTTCCATTTTCCCTCCTGGCCAATAGCCCGTACCTTAAAAGTATAATCGCCTCCATCAAGGTTGGTGTAGGTAGCTTTCCGGATAGCATTGTCTGCGGTAAGCCACCCTTTATCAAAACCTTCCATCATATACTGATGCGTTATTTTATTGGGGTTAAAGAAATTGATGGCGGCAAACTCAATGGTGAACACATTTTCGCTGTGATTCAGCGTTAGCTCCTGCGTGGCCGAAATGGCTTTAGATAATACAACATGGCCGTCAACTGCTTCATTGACTGCTATACTTTTGTTGAATAACTGGAAACCGGTGAAAATTAATGCAGGCTCATCTATATTCGGATGTATACTTAGTGGATCGAAAATATTAAAGCCGTGCGAGCCGCCAAATACCAATTCTCCTTTCTTGGTTTTTAAAGCTGCATTTATACTGAATTCTTTGCCCTGCAGGCCATCTGTTTCATCAAAGCTTTCAAATTGAAACTTATAGGTGCCATTGCCCTGTGTCAACGTTATCCGGCCCAACCCGTTTGATGTACTTAGCCACATGGCCCCCCTGTTATCTTCCAACACATTCAAAACCTGGTTGTCGGGCAACCCGTCCTTTTTCGTCAGCGAGATAAAACGGTTGGTTTCGGGGTTCAATATGCTCAGTCCGTCATTTGTCGCTATCCACATCAGGCCGCGGCTATCCTGCATGATACAATCGATGTTATCGCCAATCAAACTGTTAGGATCGTTGTTCTTTTTATTATAATGTATAACGCCACGTCCGTTTTTTAATATTTCATCTATGCCAAAATACCCCCCTACCCAAATATTTCCGCGCTTGTCTTCAAATAAAGCGGATGTATACCGGCACCTGATATCCGTTTGCTTAAAGGGAGGCAAAAATATTTTTTTGTCTCTGTCAAATGTTTGCAAACCCGCCGCAAAAGTGCCTATCCATAACCGGTTTGACGAATCTTCCAGGATATTCCATATCCGGTCATCAGCAATACTCGTGGGCACCTTGTCGTTATGCTTATAGTGAATAAATTTTTTGCCGTCAAAATGGTCCAGCCCTCCAAAATAGGTACCTATCCATAGCTGCTGATCATGGTCGATACATAGGCTTACAATAATATCGCTGCTGAGGCTATTGGGGTTTGCCGAATCATGTTTATACTGGGTAAACCTGCCTGTTTTTCGATCAAAATAGATTAAACCGCCCCCATTGGTGCCAATCCATAAATTACCTTTTTTATCCCCGGCAAATTTATTAACATCTTCAAAACTAAGGCTCCGGGGATCTGAGGCAAAGTGCCTGTATAACGGGAACCTGATAATATTTTTATGATAATAACTTATCCCCTCTCTGAGCGTACCGCCCCACATAATGCCGGTATTGTCTTTGTAAAGCGATACAGTGTTTTGTCCCAATGACTTTGCATCATCTTCCCTGTTCAGTAAATAAGTAATTTTTCCACTTTTTTTATCCAATAAGTTTATTCCGCCATGATCAGTGGAAATCCATATAAGGCCGTCATCGGCCTGAATTACATTAGTGATGATGTTCGATGTAAGCGGTGTTTCTGCCGATTCTTTTGTAATGTGCCGAAACCGTCCGGTACGGCGGCTGTAATAATAGACGCCGGAATCCATATTGGGGTTAAACATCCAGAGATCGCCTTCGCTATCGATAGTTATCGAGTAGATCCTGCCCTTATTATTAGCCGCTTTTTTAAAAATATCTGTATGATATGTAATTGAATTACGTTTTACATCAAATAGCTCCACTACGCCATCGTCATAAGCAAGCCATATATTGCCACTTGCAACCTGCACAATTCCTGTAACAAAATTTGAATATAATGATGGGTTAGAATTATGGTGATGATAATAACGCGTGGCAGTTTTTTTTAGTTCATTATACCTGTAAAGGCCGGAATCAGGACACAAAAACCAGAAGTCGCCATTCTCGTTGTGAAGTATTTTGGAAACTATTGGATACCCCGGAAGTTTGAAAGGATAAACTACCGACCATACATTATTGTCAAACTGCTCGGTGTCGGGGTCATAAAAGGAATATCCAGCCCGGGTTGTTATCCATAATTTTTTGCCGGGCCCTTCACAAATATTAGTTACATAATCATCATTAATGGAGTTTTTGTTATTTACATCGTGCTTAAATACTTTAAAAGTATAACCGTCGTACCGGTTAAGGCCCGACGCCGTGCCAAACCACATGAAGCCCTTGGGATCTTTAAATATGCAATTAACCTGGTTGTGAGATAGTCCGTTGCTTATATTGAGCCGCGAAAACTGGTATTGGCTGTTTTGCGCAAAATTGTTGGTGCAAGTAAAAAACAACACTGAAACAACAATATAAAGTTTTATACGCATTAAAATTTAGTTGAGATCTTCGAAATCAGGAACCTGGCCCTTGGCAAGCCGGTATACTAAGATAGTATAAAAGTAAGATAAAGTCGTAATTAAAGAGATAAAAGTGTCAGTTCCTTTGTCTGATCACCGGAATATAAATAACGATGAGTTGCCAATGCTATGGTACAGTCATTACCGGGCACTCCGATAATTAAAGCTGTTACAGGTTGCTGCTTAGGAGTCTATCCGATTTTAAAAAGCGGCGAAACATTCTTAGTTACAGTTTATTAAATTAACACTCATTTTCCACACCATTTTATAAATTTTATTTCCGATAAGGCAACTGTTTATACAAAACACCTACAAAATCCATGTTTTTTTCTTAAAAATTAACATTGGACACCCTATTTTCTAACTTTTATCTCCCATCATTAAATTATTTCTTCAGTAGTTTTACTAATCAATTAATGAACCTGGTACCAATTTAACTATTGCTAACTAAAATATGCCCGTTGTTCCAACGGCTGTATTATGTTGACTTTAATTGCATTGTTTCATTAATTGTCCTTCTGCATCGAAAAACAAGATTTAACCAATTAAACATATAAACCGGTTCAAACCCGTTTTATCCTATCGAAAAATGAAACTAATGTTAAACTCCGCCTTATGCGGAATGGCAACTGCCATTTCATTATTTTTTTTAATCCCCCGTTGGCTAAAGGCAGTTATCAACATAACTACCTATACCAATAGCTATATAAACCTTAAAGGCAATGCGATATATATCCTCGTTTTACTTGTTGCCCAACACTTCCATACGCAATTAACCAATTTATTAATAAAGGCAAATTTAAATGCCACCAGTCTAACCATTTTTTTATGAAAAAAACTTTAAGTTATTTTTTATGCATTCTTGCAATCCCGGCATTGACAAGGTGCACGAAGCAACAAACCGCTTCTCCGGATGTTAAGCCRCTYGCTAAAACGAGCACCAAAAAGCTAACCGCCACCAGTTATCCGAGTTACAACATTTCGCCGCTTSCGCCCGATCAAACCGGCGTTTCCAGCACGGCAACTCAGCTTGCTGCAAAGTTCCAGTTAGGTTGGAACATTGGTAACACATTGGAGGCAATAGGCGGCGAAACAAATTGGGGCAACCCTACAGTAACCCAGGCGCTTATTGACCAGGTTAAAAGAAGCGGTTTCACCGCGGTGCGTATCCCTTGCAGCTGGGACCAGTATGCTAATCAAACCACAGCCCAGATTCAGCAAACATGGCTTGACAGGGTTAAGCAGGTTGTTCAGTACTGCGTTAACGATGGTTTGTACGTGATATTAAATGTTCATTGGGATGGCGGATGGCTGGAGAACAATTGCACTACCAGCGCGCAGGCAGCGGTTAATGCCAAACAAAAGGCCTTTTGGGAGCAGATTGCTACTCAAATGCGTGGCTTTGACGAGCATGTGATTTTTGCAAGCGCCAATGAACCCAATGTATCAGACGCTACAGGGATGGGGGTGCTGCTTTCATATCATCAAACGTTTGTTAATGCGGTAAGATCAACCGGGGGGCACAACAGTTACCGGGTGCTGCTTATCCAGGGCCCATCTACAAATATCGACAACTCAAATACATTAATGAATACCCTTCCCACCGATCCGGCTTCCAATCGCCTGATGGTTGAAGTACACTATTACACTCCCTTTAATTTTGCCGGTTTAACCTCCGATGTAAGCTGGGGCACTATGGCCTATTATTGGGGCAATGGATATCTTTCTACAAC
>NZ_JBFUCY010000057.1:0-16853 GCF_056404995.1 Mucilaginibacter sp. P2_A5 | reverse complement strand
GCTTCGTGCACCTTGTCAATGCCGGGATTGCAAGAATGCATAAAAAATAACTTAAAGTTTTTTTCATAAAAAAATGGTTAGACTGGTGGCATTTAAATTTGCCTTTATTAATAAATTGGTTAATTGCGTATGGAAGTGTTGGGCAACAAGTAAAACGAGGATATATATCGCATTGCCTTTAAGGTTTATATAGCTATTGGTATAGGTAGTTATGCTGATAACTACCTTTAGCCAACGGGGTATTAAAAAAAACAATGAAAAGGCAGTTGCCATTCCGCATAAGGCGGAGTTTGACATTAGTTTCATTTTTCGATAGGACAAAACGGGTTTGATCCGGTTTATTTATTTAATTGGTTAAATCTTGTTTTTCGATGCAGAAGGACAATTAATAAAAACAAATGCAATTAAGTCAACAACACATTAGCCGTTGGAATAACGAACATGTTTTAGTTAGCAATAGTTGAAATTGGTACCAGGTTTATTAATTGAGTAGTAAAACTACAGAAGAGATAATTTATTGATGGGAGATAAAAGTCAGAAAATAGGGTGCTAAATGTCAATTTCTTAACTGTAACTAAGGTCGTGTCGTCGCTTTTTTTAACCGGATGGTTCGAATAGCCCCCTAAACAACAACCTGTAAAAACTTTATTTCACTGTAAGTTCGTACCATAGCGTTGGCAACCCGGTGGTTTTTTATTTTCCGCTGATCAAATAAAGGAATCGGCAATTTATCTCGTTAATTACGAATTTATCTTACTTTTATGCTACGGTAGTGTACCGGCTTGCCAAGGGCCGGGTTGCCGATTTCGAAGATCTCAACTAAATTTTAATGCGTTTAAAACTTTATATTGTCGTTTCAGCATTGCTTTTTGCTTACACGAATAATTTTGCGCAAAACAGCCAATACCAGTTTTCGCGGCTCAATATAAGCAACGGACTATCTCACAACCAGGTTAATTGTACATTAAAAGATACCAGGGGCTTTATGTGGTTCGGTACGGCTTCGGGCCTTAATCGTTATGACGGTTATAGTTTTAAAGTATTTAAGCACGACGCAAATAACAAGAACTCCATTAATGACGATTACATAACTAATATTTGTGAAGGGCCCGGCAAAAAGTTATGGATAGCAACGCGGGCCGGATATTCCTTTTATGACCCTGAAACCGAGCAGTTTAATAATGACGTATCCTCAGTGCTCTATGCTTTCAAACTTCCCAGGTATCCGTTCGTTTCCAAAATACTCCACAACGGCAAAGGCGACTTTTGGTTTTTGTGTCCCGATTCCGGCCTTTACAGGTATAATGAGCTAAAAAAAACTACCACTCGTTATTATCATCATCACAGTTCAAGCCCATTATTATATTCAAGTTTGGTTACCGATATGGTGCTGGACGCAACCGGCAATATATGGCTTGCTTATAACGACGGCGTAGTAGAGCTATTTGACGTAAAACGTAATTCAATTACGTACCATACAGATATTTTTAAGAAAGCCGCTAATAGTAAGGGCACGGTCTACTCGATAACTATTGACAGTGAAGGCGATCTCTGGGTGTTTAACCCAAATATGGATTCCGGCGTTTATTATTACAGCCGCCGGACGGGGCGGTTTCGGTACATCACAAAAGAATCGGCAGAAACACCGCTTACATCCAACAACATCACTAATATTATTCAGGCCGACGACGGCCTCATGTGGATCTCCACCGATCATGGCGGAATAAATGTATTGGATAAAAAAAGCGGCAGAATTACTTATTTACTGAACAGGGAAGATGATGCAAAATCATTGGGACAGAACATTGTATCGCTTTACAAAGACAACAAAGGCATTATGTGGGCCCGTACGCTCAGAGAGGGGATAAGTTATTATCATAAAAATATTATCAGGTTTCCGTTGTACAGGCACTTTGCCTCAGATCCCCGGAGTCTAAGTTTCGAAGATGTTAATCAATTTGCCGGGGATAAACACGGTAATTTATGGATAGGGACCAATGGGGGCGGTTTAAACTATTTTGACCGCAAAACAGGCAAATTTACCCAGTATAAACACGATCCGGCAAACCCGAACAGCCTCAGCAGTGATAATATTGTAAGCTTATGCATCGATCATGAGCAGCAGCTATGGATAGGTACCTATTTTGGCGGGCTTGACCATTTTGACGGAAAGAAATTTATTCACTACAAACATAATAGTAAAGTGCCTACGAGCATTGCCGATGATCGGGTGTGGAACATCCTGGAAGATTCATCAAACCGGTTATGGATAGGCACTTTTGCGGCGGGTTTGCAAATATTTGACAGGGACAAAAAAATATTTTTGCCTCCCTTTAAGCAAACGGATATCAGGTGCCCGTATACAGCCGCTTTATTTGAGGACAAACGGGGCAACATTTGGGCAGGTGGGTATTTTGGCATAGATAAAATATTAAAAAACGGACGTGGCGTTATACATTATAATAAAAAGAACAACGACCCCAACAGTTTGATCAGTGATGACATTGATAATATCACGCAGGACAGCCGCGGCCTGATGTGGATAGCGACAAGGGACGGACTGAGCATATTGAACCCTGAAACCAACCGTTTTATCTCGCTGACTAAAAAGGACGGGTTGCCCGATAACCAGGTTTTGAATGTATTGGAAGATAACAAGGGGGCCATGTGGTTAAGTACATCAAACGGGCTGGGCCGGATAACATTGACACCAGGCAACGGCACCTATAAGTTTCAATTTGAACGCTTTGATGAAACAGACGGCCTGCAGGGCAGAGAGTTCACTGTAAATGCAGCTTTAAAAACCAATACAGGAGAATTGGTATTTGGCGGCTCGCACGGCTTTAATATTTTCGACCCGCTAAGTATACATCCGAATATTGATGAGCCTGCATTAATTTTCACCGGTTTTCAGTTATTCAACAAAACCATGGCAGCCAATGAAGCAGTTGATGGCCATGTTATATTGTCTAAAGCCATTTCGGCCACACAGGAGATAACGCTGAACCACAGCGAAAATGTGTTTACCATTGAATTTGCCGCCTTAAATTTCTTTAATCCCAATAAAATAACGCACCAGTATATGATGGAAGGTTTCGATAAAGGATGGCTTACTGCAAACACGGCTACCCGGAAAGCTACCTACACCAACCTTGACGGAGGCGATTATACCTTTAAGGTACGGGCTATAGGCCAGGAGGGAAAATGGAAACCCAGCTACATAAAATTAAAAATTAAAGTATTGCCCCCGTTTTGGAAATCGCCAATAGCCTATGTTATTTATGTATTCTCCATATTTGGGATCTTGTATTACATCCGTAAACAAGGCATTAAAAAAATAGAAACCCGGTTTGAGATTGAGCGCGTGCGAAAGGAAGCGGAGGATAAGCACGAGCTGGATATAATGAAAATAGATTTTTTTACCAACGTTAGTCACGAATTCAGAACGCCGATTGCCCTGATTATGGCGCCGGTTGAAAAGTTGTTAAAACAGGCCGATGATAATTATAGCCGGCGAAAGCTTCAATTGATCCACGAAAATTCTAAGCGGTTGCTTAATATGATTAACCAGCTATTGGATTTTAGTAAAATGGCAGTAAAAAAACTTCAGCTTGACCTGCGTGAAGCTGATATCATTAAAATTGTTAAAGAAGCAAGCGATTTATTTACCGATTTGGCGGATAAAAAAAATATCAGTTTTTCATTTAAGTGTGATACTGATTCGGGATTTGCTTTTTTTGATCAGGATAAAATTGAAAGAATACTTTTTAACCTGCTTTCAAATGCATTTAAGTTCACCCCCGACTTTGGTAATGTAGCAGTTGAAGCAAAGTTGTTAGAATCCAATAGCGTGGAAATGACCTTGCTCGAAATAAAGGTAATAGATTCGGGTGTCGGTATTCCGGCTGATAAAAAGGATAAAATATTTGAGCGTTTTTTTCAGAATGACATGCCTGCTTCGTTAATTAACCAGGGAAGTGGTATTGGCTTGTCAATTACTAAAGAGTTTGTTGATTTGATGGGTGGCGCCATTTCTGTTGAAAGTGAACATGGGAAAGGGAGCTGTTTTATTGTGCGGCTGCCCTTAAAGATATCCCAGAAAAATAATATTACCGGTATTGAAAATACCCCCGAAAGATTGGAAGCTCCTAAACCCGACAGGCCAAGTCAGGAAAAACGCAATAAAAATATTACCATTTTAATTGTGGAGGATAACCCCGATTTCAGGGCGTATCTCAAAGATGATCTTAAACATTTATATACAGTTGCTGAAGCGGTAAATGGTAAAGAAGGCTGGCAGAAGGCGCTGGCTTTACACCCCGATCTGATCATAAGCGATATTAACATGGCCGAAATTGATGGTATTGATTTTTGCAAAAAGATCCGAAGCGATAAACGCACCGAACATATACCATTTATATTAATTACCGCTTTTACCGGCGACGAAAAGCAACTGGCCGGTTTGGAGACGGGGGCTAACGACTACCTTTCAAAGCCTTTTAATTTTGACATATTACGCTTTAAGGTTCATAATTTGCTTAAAAATCAACAGGTAGTAAAAGAAACATATCGAAGGCAAATTGAAGCGAAACCGGGCGATCTAGAGATCGAAACTCCCGATACAAAATTCATGAAAAAGTTATTGACGGTCATTGAAGAGAATATTCCAAACGCCGGCTTTTCAGTTGAAATGCTAAGCAGTAAGATGAATATGAGCCGCGCAACATTATATACTAAAGTATTTAATCTTTCTGGCAAAACTCCGGTTGAGTTTATCAGGTCGGTAAGGTTAAAAAGAGCAGTACAACTCCTACTCACAAAACAATTCACTATAGCCGAAACTGCCTATGAGGTAGGTTTCAATGATGCGAAATATTTTTCTAAAGTATTTAAAGAAGAGTTTTCGAGGACACCTTCCGAGTACCTGGACAGTACCGATTGATTTTCTCCCCTCAATCCCGCCGAATCAAATAATTTATAGTTGTGAAAAAAACTGCCCTTTGCAAAAGGCCTGTATTCCCATTTTTTTACCTGTAAATTACGCTAATTATTTGATTATCAATATCTTGGATTTTAGCAAGATTGACATTTTTCATACCAATCACCCACATTAGCACACTCGGCAATCTGAGCGTACAGGGTATATTGCCCCAATATAATACCACCCAGTTATTATATGTAAGCCCTGATTTATAAACCAATTATTTAGATTATGCCTAAAGACCGCCATTTGCACGTTTATCATTTTTTTGATTTTTCGCCCTGTGAGAATCTTTTTATTGGAGTGTTTCCTGTTTTTAGGGTAACCTCAATATAACGCCTTTTTGATATGAGCCGATAATTGGACCGACCAGCTTTTTGGCGGTGCCCTGATTGATGCATTAAATAAATATTGAACAATAAATTTCAAACCCAATAAAGATCATCCTATTAGATTATGAAGAAAAAGCAGATTAAAAACCTAACAAACACCAAACGATGAACCAATTATTAAGAAACCTTAAAATCCTTTTAAAAAATGGATAAAAATTTACAAAAGAGAGTGAAACACCAGATTTCATTAATTATCGCGGGTATATTTCTTTATATATCTGCCCATGCGCAAACCGTAAATATTACGGGGAAAATAACAAGCGCCGACGATGGCCAGCCGATACCAGGCGTAAGCATTAAGATTAAAGGGACGGGCCTCGGCACCGTGTCCAGCATTGATGGTAGCTATAATATAGCCACTGAGCCGGGCAAAGTACTTGTTTTTAACTTTTTAGGTTATTCGCCACGTGAAATAACGGTGAAACAAGCCGGTGCAATTAACGTCACGCTGAATACAACATCCAGCAATATAAACGAGGTTGTTGTGATTGGTTATGCCAAAGCACGAAGAAAAGACGTTACCGGGTCTATCAGTTCACTATCAGGAGTCAGTTTGCGCCAAACGCAACCAACTACTTTTGACCAGGCCCTGCAGGGTAAAGTTGCCGGGGTTGTGGTGCAGCAAGTGTCGGGCCAGCCTGGTGGCGGTGTGTCTATTCAAATACGTGGCGTGTCGTCAATAAGCGGCTCAAATTCGCCATTGTACGTAATAGATGGTATTATTATTCCACCGGTGGGCGATCCCGGTAATGGTTCAAATCCATTAAATGCTATCAATCCAGCCGAAATAGAATCAATAGATGTATTGAAAGATGCTTCGGCAACAGCTATATACGGTTCGCAGGCAACCAATGGCGTAGTGGTTGTTACTACAAAAAGGGGTAAAGCCGGGGCACCGCAGATAACTTATGATTTCTATACCGGTTACCAGGAAATATTCAAGCGGTTGTCCGTGGTGAATTTGCAACAACATGCTACTTTAATTAATGCCCGGGCCGTTGCCTGGGGTTTTGATGACAGGCCCGAATATGCTAACCCCCAATATTTAGGTAAGGGTACCGACTGGCAAAAAGAATTATTCCGTAAAGCTCCGATGAATAATCATACACTTACGGTAAGCGGCGGAGATGCCAGGACCCAATATTTACTATCAACCTCGTATTTTAACCAGGAAGGGATAGCCCTTGGATCTGATTTTACCAGGTACTCGGTACGGCTGAATTTAGATAATAAAGCCACTAATTGGCTAAAAATAGGGACCAGCTTGCAATTGGCGCATGTTAAAGAAAATGTAAATTCAACTTCCAGCAGTGTAATCAATTCCGCGCTAAATATTACCCCTGATATTCCGGTAACCAATTCTGATGGCTCGTGGGGTGGTGTTACCAATCCCGGCGGAGTGGTGCAACCTGTCGTTAACCCGGTAGCGTTAGCCAGAATTGTCAAAAACCTAAGACAGAGGAATCAAATATTCGGCAATGTATATGCCGAAATACAGTTGGCTAAAGACCTGTCGCTGCGAAATGAACTATCCGGTAATTTCGATTTTTTTACAGAAGATAGGTTTTCGCCAACTTATACCTTTGGTAAACTCCTTACAAACCCTAACTTCGGTTACTCTGGCGCCAACCAAAATTTTTATACGGTAATACGCAATTTCCTGAATTACAATCATAATTTCAAAAAACTTCATTTTGATGCTTTAGCAGGGCATGAATCGCAGGAAGGCACTTTTGGAAATGTTAGCGGCGAGCGAAGGAATTATCCTTCAGACAATGTGCAAGGGCTTAATTCGGGCGACGCTATCACGGCCAAAAACTCTGGCGATAATTCACAATCAAACCCTACCGGCGGCTCCGCACAGGAATCCTGGTTCGGGCGTCTGAATTTTTCCTGGGATGATAAATACCTGCTCACCGGCAATATACGAAACGATGGTTCTTCAAATTTTCCAACTGGTCATCGTTGGGTTACTACCTATTCGGGTGGATTTGCCTGGAAAATTAATAACGAGGCATTTTTAAAAGGCGTAAAATCTATAAATGAATTGAAGCTGAGGATTGGTTATGGGCTAACTAACAATCAGGGAATACCGGGCAATACCTTTGTAACGCAACTTGCATCGGTGTCTAATAGCCTGTCAGGTACAGCACAGTTTCAAAATAATCTGGCAAATCCGGATGTAAGGTGGGAAAAAACTAATTATTACAACGCGGGAATTGATGCGACGTTTTATAACGGCCGGCTAAGTTTTACACTTGATGTTTACGACCGCGAAACACACGGCCTTTTATTACAGGTGCCGCTTCCTGAATACTCTGCTACTGTTGCAGGTTGGGGCCCAGGAGCCATGCAATCGCCTTTTGCCAACGTAGGTTCGTTAAGCAACAAAGGGCTCGACTTGCAGATCAACTCTACCAATATTAATTCTAAAAATTTTAGCTGGAAAACCGGTTTTACCCTATCGCGGAACATTAATAAAGTGACTTATTTAGGTGCCGGTGGAGACCAGGCCAACTTAAGCAAGAAATCTTATTTGGATGCAATTAACGATGTAGTTGAAAAAACGGTAGTGGGCCAGCCCATTGGCGAATTTTACGGCTATGTATTTGACGGGGTTTTTGCAAAGCCATCTGATTTTCAAAACCATGCCCGGCCTGCCGACGCAAACGGCAACCCCTATCCAATTTCGCCGGCAGGTGGTGGTATCTGGTACGGCGACCGAATGTTCAAGGATTTGAATGGCGACGGTATTATCGACACAAAAGATCAAACCTTTTTGGGTTCCCCGATCCCGAAATTCCAGTATGGTATCAATAACTCATTTAATTACAAAAAATTTGATCTGAACATTTTCTTTAGCGGCAGCTATGGCAACAAGGTATTTAATGAAATGGCGGTACCACCAAGCTATCCGGGAACTCATACCGCTTTTTTTACATCGGTGTTAGATTATGCAAAACTGGCTATGGTTGATCCTAACGGTTCTTCATCCGATGTTGACAATGTATATGTTACCAACCCAAACACTACCGTTGTAGGGTTGAGAAATGACAATACCAACAGGAATAACCGTCCTAATAGTTTGTTTATCGAGGATGCTTCATTCCTGCGGTGCAAAAATATCACCTTAGGTTACCGGTTGTCAGAAAGTTTTCTATCAAAAATAGCTGTGCAGTCTGTCAGGATATATGCCAACGTATCCAATGTATTTGTAATTACAAAATATAAGGGCATGGATCCCGAAATCGGTTCGTGGAACCCACTTCAGGCAGGATGGGACAGCGGTTATTATCCGCAGCCAAGAATAGTAACCATTGGTGCAAACATAACCTTGAAATAATAAAACGATCACCGATTAAAAATATATGTTTATGAAATCAATTCACAAAATTATCATCATCCTGCTATGTGCGGCGGCAGTGGCCGGATGTAGAAAGAGCTTTTTGGACCGTCCGTCCAACTCGCAGATCAGTTCTACTAATTTTTACAAAAGCACCTCCGATTTAAGGCTGGCTACGGCAAGCCTGTACGCCGGTCAGGAGTGGTATCAATTTAACAATGATGCCTGGTTACAACTTGGCGACATATTAAGCGGCACCGGCAGCGTTCTGTACAATGGCGATTTGGTACAACTTTTTACGCGTACTATTACCGCGCAAAATGGTAATGTAACCGGTGGCTGGATCGGCTTGTACAATATTGTCGGGCAATGTAATGGCGTTATTAATGCCATACAACAGCAGGCGTCTCCTTCAATTTCCGCGGCAGACAAAAACGCGGCCATAGCTGAAGCAAAATTTATTCGTGCCGTTTGTTATTATCATTTGGCGGTGTATTGGGGTGCTGTGCCCATTATTGAAGATAACAGCAAACTGATAAAAGATCCGCTGCTCCCTCGTAATATCGTTTCCGATGTATATAAATTCGTTGCCAAAGACCTTACTTTCGCAGCAAATAACCTTCCTAAAACGAATGAAAAAGGCCGGGTAACTACCTGGTCGGCGCAGGGCATGCTGGGCAAAGTATACCTGACGATGGCGGGTTTAGGCAAAAGTGGCAGTCGCGACCAGGCCTTGCTTGACAGCGCCATAAAGTATGCGGGTAACGTGTGTAAAAACAGCAACCTGGATTTGCTGCCCAGCTATTATGACCTTTTCAAGGCGCAAAACAACGATAACCCTGAGTCATTGTTCTCCCTTCAATGGGCCGCTGGTGTGGGTTATGGAAGTGGCAACGCTTTACAAGGTTATTTTTCGCCAAGCAACACGCTTATCCCTCAAAAATATGGGGCATGGATACCCATACAGCCAACCTACGATTTATACCGGATGTATTCTGATCAGGATTCGATAAGGCGTAAAGCTACTATTATGCTGACTGGAGATGTTTATCCCGAATTACTTCAAGCCTCCGGTGGTTATAAGGCGACCATGGTCGGCCTGAAAAAACACATTATTGGCAACGAAATAGATAACAATTCGCCAACAATGGATGTCAGGTCATCCCCCGAACATAATGCAATTCTTAGATTGGCCGATGTATATTTGGTATACGCCGAAGCTATTTTGGGTAACGATGGTACTACAAGTAAGGGTGACGCACTAACCTATTTTAATAGAGTGCGGACGAGGGCCGGCGTGGATAAAGTGGATGCGATAACCCCGGCTTTACTACGTAAGGAGAGAAGGATTGAACTTGCTTTTGAAGGACAATATTGGATAGACCTGGTTAGGCATTCTTATTATGATCCTACTAATGCTGTGAAGTTTCTTAATGATCAGGATGCCACTCACGGCCGGATTTCGTTTACTTATGACCCTGCAACGAAAATAGCTAAAAGGGATACTATTGCGCCGCCAATTACGCTCCCGGCAACTATCAATTCATTTACGCTGCCAATTCCGTCATCTGAGTTGACCAGCGACCCTAAATTGGCACAGCCACCGGTACCTTACTATTAATTAAAACATTTAAAATATTTGTTATGAAAAAGAAATCATACTTACGCCTGTGTTTTTTGCCCCTTTTGTTTATGATCGTGGCTTTATCACCGGCTTGTAAAAAGAATGCGGATGGCGGTAGCAGTGCCCCTCCGGTTATCGCGGCTATTAAAAGTTATGTGGCATCACCTAATGATACGGTTTTGCATAGCGCTGTGGCAAAGGGTCAATGGGTGGTTATAACCGGGCAGAATTTGCAAAATGCAACTCAAATATCTTTTGACGGGGTTCCAGCCTCTTTTAATACTGCTTTATTTGCCCCCGGGAGTGCTGTTGTACAAATCCCTAATATAGATTTTGGAAAAATTGATACTGCCAAACTGTATACGGTAAAATATGTTACCGGAGCAGGTTCAACAACGTTCGCCTTTAAATTAGGCCCGCCGGCGCCAATTATTAGTGCTGTATCCGATGTGTTTGCCGCCCCCGGCGATTCCGTTTATCTGTACGGCACCAATTTAATATTGGTTCAACAGTTTTCATATGGCGGAACCAAAATTCCAAAATTTAACTCGAATGCCAATGGTACGGCTCTTGGTTTTCTGATGCCCGCAACAACATCCGACAAGTTTATCATAGTAACTACTAAGTCTGGTACTGCCCGGGATACCATAAATGCGAAGCCAATCATTTACGGCATTTCCTACGTTAATCCTAAACTTGGTGATTCGGTTTATGTTTATGGTGCTTACCTTAAGACTATCCAGTCAATTTCTTTTGGCGGTACAACTATTACAAATTTTACAGAAGGCCCACATGGCGCTTATGTTAAGTTTTCGGCTCCGGATGAGAACAGCTACTCCAGTGGACCAGTGACCATTGTTACCAGTTATGGAACGGTTTCTACTGTTTATAAAGTAAATACTCAAAATAACGATAAAGTAGGTCTTTTAGGAGATATGGAGTGGGGTGATAATTTTGGTTTTGGCTGGGGTCAATTTGAACATTTAACTTATGCCCAAGCCGATTTTAATGGTTCGATGGGAACAAATAATAGTCAGTTTATGTATATTGATGGTCCTAAAGATAGTCCTGTTTTAGCTGCCGGTGCTAAGATGGACATCCCATTGGGTAATTCTAATACGGGTAATCACTGGGTGCCTGTGGCAAATCTTTCAGATCCTCCTGCAAACTGGGCCCTTCAATTTGACATAAGTGTGGCTAAGCCATGGAAGGGAGGTACTCTTTATATTAATACTGAATTTGCAACGAACGACCAATATGTTGCGCGTTATGAGCCATGGAAAATTCCTGGTACAAATAAGACCGTTGCTTTTAAAACGAAAGGCTGGCAAACCGTAATTATTCCTTTGTCTGAATTCAGATCAAAAGTTGACGAATTGGGGGATGGCGTATCAATTACTCGCATAAACGATTTATTAGGGCCTACTGGTGCGTCTAAATATAATATGTACCTTAAAAATTTCGGCTCTTCGTCTATTGAAACTGGTTTTTATGCCGCTATCGACAATATTAGGTGTGTGAAAATCAAATAGCCTACAGCCCCACGGCAGCATACGTTGTGGGGCTTTTTAACCATTTAAAATTAAGACAAAATGAAAATTAAGTATTGTTTTACAATATTGATATCTCTTATTACAGTTATATCCTTATTCTCCTGTAAAAAGTCAAATCCGGCCCCGCAATTAGCACTTAGTACACTCACCGTAACTTTTACGGGTGACGGGGGGACACAGGACCTATCCGTTTCAGCTAATGCCGATTGGAGCATCACCAATCCCGCTTATTCGTGGTTGCAATTAAATACAACAACAGGCAAAAGCGGCAGCACTGTTATTCATTTAACAACATTATCAGAAAATGGTACAGGGGCAAGCCGCTCTGCGGTTCTATACATTGAATGTTCCAATGGCCAGGCACGAAGGCTGATGGTTACCCAGGCCCCCAATTTATACCCGGGTTATAATACATCGCCCAAAGCGCCAGACATGACCGGAATGAGCAGTAATGCCGTGCAGCTGGCGGCAAAAATGCGTACGGGAATGGGAATAAATTTTGGCAATACCATGGAATCATACCCAGACGAAGGTGTTTGGGTGAGTAGTAAAATCACCGAATCGTATGTGAAATATGTAAAAAGTTTAGGTTTCAATTCTGTACGGATTCCATGTAGCTGGGTTTGGGCTCATTTAAGCGACCGAAGCAAGGCAAAAATTGATCCTGCATGGCTTGCGCGGGTGAAACAAGTGGTTGGATGGTGTGTGGCTAACGATATGTATGTGATGCTGAATGCTCACGGTGATAATGGCTGGCTGGAACGTAATGTAAACGCGATAAAGAAAGATTCCATTAATGCGATGGAAAAGGCGATTTGGGAGCAAATTGCTACAACCATGCGTGATTTTGATGAGCATGTTATGTTTGCGGGCACGAATGAACCTTCGGTTGACAATGCCGAGCAGATGGCCATACTTAATGGTTATCACGAAACATTCATCAAGGCAGTTCGCTCTACCGGAGGCAGAAACAGTAATCGGGTGCTGGTTGTGCAGGGACCTTCAACTGACTGTATTAAAACTTCTCAGCTGATGACTGCGCTGCCTCACGACCCGGTACCTAACCGTTTGATGCTTGAGGTACATTTCTACGGGCCTTATAATTTTAATATGGTACACGATGGAGATCTACAGGGGGTTAAAGCGGTTTACTACTGGGGCGCTGGGAATCATTCTACTATTGAGCCCGATCGTAACGCCACCTTTGGAGAAGAGGATGAGCTTGCGGCAGAACTCGGAAAGATGAAAAAGTTTGTTGATAATGGTATCCCTGTGATACTGGGTGAATATGCAACCTTTAGGCGGACTCCCGAGTTCAACGCAGGTACTCCTTTGGATACACTGATGCACAACAGATCTGTGGATCATTGGACAACTTTTGTGACCAAAACGATGAAAGCGAATGGTTATCTACCATTCTGGTGGGAGATAGGTTTTGGTTTAGACAGATCTAATAATGTGGTAAGGGACCAGCGTATGCTAAATGCCATTAAGGAAGGGTATAAATAAAATTAATATTGGATCAAAGCTTTTTCTGGAATAGCGGTGCTGTTAACAGATCAGGCAGTGCCGTTTTTCTTGACGTATATGATTGGTATTGATTATGAAAATATAAATTAAGCTAACAAAAATGAACAATATAATAAATAGGAGAAAGGGACATGGGATATTTTTAGGCTTACTGTTCCTGGTCGCATCGCTTTCTTTTTCCTGTAGTAAGAAACCGGTTGCGCCTCACATCCAATTCACTGTTTCTTCCTCGCAAGTTGTTTTTGAGTCGGAAGGAAGTAGTTCTAATGTTTCTGTCACCAGCAATAGCAATTGGACAGCGACATCCAATAGCTCATCCATATGGTTCACTATAAGTCAGTCATCGGGAGGCCCGGGAAATGTTACGCTTAAATTAATTGCGGACGCTAACAACACGGGGGCTGACCGCGATGCGATAATGACTATCAAAGCTTCGAATGGTATTAGCAAGCAAATTCAAGTTTCACAGCCACATAATCAAGATTTGTCAGAAAAATTCGCAAAGGTTTCGCCGAAGCTTCTCACCAATAATGGGAATCCTTTATTAGATTTTATGTTTACCGCCGACCCAACTGCTATAGCATACAATGGAAGAGTTTATGTGTACGCCACGAATGATAACCAACAGTATGAAACGGTAGGACCGGGTGGGAAAAATAGTTACGAATATATCCGTACACTAGTCATGATGTCTTCCGCTGATATGGTCAACTGGACATATCATGGCCTCATAAATACAGCAAAGCTGGCACCATGGAGTCAGAATTCCTGGGCTCCTTCCATTGAATCCAGAATGGAAGCGGATGGTAAAACGCATTTCTATATGTATTATTCCAATAGCGGTGTTGGCTCAGCCGTGCTTACTTCCACCTCTCCCGTTGGCCCCTGGAAAGACCCATTAGGAAAGAACATAATCGACCACTCTGTACCCGGTGTGGATGTCGATGTTCCATTCGATCCCGGAGTTGTGATTGACGACCAAGGTACAGGCTGGCTGGTTTTTGGAGCCGGAAGTCAGAAAACAACCTATCTGCCGGACAATTCCAGAATCGTCAAATTAGGGCCAGATATGATCAGTTTGGCCAGCAGTATTTCTAAGATACCCTCTCCTTATATGAATGAGGCCAGCGACCTTAACTTTATAAACGGGACCTGGGTTTATAGCTATTGTACGAGTTGGGATCCACGCAGTGTATGGCCTTATACCAATATTGCTAAACCAAGCGCCGCCTGCATATCTTATATGACGAGTAAAACACCCTTAGATCCGAATAGTTGGCAGTATGGCGACAATTACTTTAGGAATCCTGGCGAAAACGTGGGTGACAAAATAGGCCCTTTGACAAACAATCACTCTCACTTGTTCACGTTTCAAGGGAAATGGTATTTTGCTTACCATTCCATGTATTTACAGGATTATTTTAACACTACGGGTGGTTTTCGTAATGTGGGTATCGAAGAAGCAACGGTGAATACAACTAATGGCTTGAACATCCCCATGATCAACGGTACCTTTAAAGGTCCGTCACAAACTCAGCTATTAAATCCGTTCGTTGTGCAGCAGGCAGAAACCACCGCAGGCACTTCGGGGCACGTCAAGTTCGATACTGCTGGTATTGTGGGTAACATGGTTGCCAAAGGACAAATAGATAAACAAGTTCTCATGGTCCGGGGAGCCGATTTTAGCAAACAGATTCCTGCCAAATTCGAAGCCAAGGTGAAAGGAACAGGTCAAATTGATGTTTATGTAAATAGTCTTAAAGGCGCAGCTCTCGTTTCCCTTAAATGTGATGTGAAGGACTGGACTACGCTCTCAAACCAAATACAACTGACCATACCTAAAGGAGTGGGGAATATCTATTTTGTATTTTATGGGGAGGGTTTTTTGTTTGATGAATGGAAATTCGATTAATTCCGGTTGCTGGTTTATTGAATGCTATTTATAAGTAGATATTCGATCAAAACGGGCTGCTACTTCCGATTCGCTGAAACCGTTAAGCCTTTTTTTGGGAGCCCGGTAAGGTGCTTGATCAGGGTATTTGAGATGCCATTGTGCTGGATACTAAGTAAAATTAATATTGGATCAAAGCTTTTTTTGGAATAGCTGTACTGTGAATAGATTAGACAGTACCGTTTTCTGGTGAGCTAAACTTTAAAAGTTCTGTGATCCATTAGGATCACAGAACTTTTACTTCGATCGATTGGGCTAATGAATAATCTTAGGGTGGGCATCTTATTTAAAGCGGCACAATTGCCTGCAGGCCCGACACCGCTGAAAAGAGGGGCGTGGCTTGAAAATACGCTGAGTTTTATAATAAAGAGATCAAAAGTTTGAAAATTAAATAAGAGAGAGTTTTAGTTGAATATAAGTGGATGCCTGGGGCCTTTACCGAGAGGTCCCGGCATTTTTTACACCACAAAAATTCTGTTTTTCAACATAAGGGATCATGCCGATAAGGAAGTTGACAGTTAAGAATTTAAAAATACATAATGAGCCTTTGCACAAAGTATAATATTAAAATAAACTGAAGGAAATCAACAATGATCTATTTGAACGCATGGCTATTGCCGCGGCAAATGATACCTGGTTAAAAAAAAGAGAACATGGGAAATCAAATTATTTCAAAAGCGCCAGAATTAGATGAAAGTGAAATTAAAGCTTTGATAGAGAATTTTGATACAATCGGTATGTTGCTTAAGGAGCACGTTGCTATCTTCAGTAACCCTATCTTAACGCCTGAATCCCAAAAAAGGTGCAACGAGGGCTTGGTCCTTATTAAGAAGTTCACTCAAAAATGTTTAGAACATTATGGGATGCGTTACCTTTCAAAATAAGATTCCAACTACGCGCTATGTGGATATGAGCGGCCCGCGAAGTTGAAACAGGCAATAAGTTAAAATGATGGACCGCATGGCGTACGCGCCGAAATTGATAGGAACGACTGGGCTTATTCGGGTGGAACAGCTGATTCGGCAACGTGCGTTGCTCCGGGAACAGCCCTTGCCGCAACCTGGAATCCTGAGTTGGCCTTAAAGCATCTGCCGGTAAAATTATAGTCGAAGATAAATAGCACCGACATAAAGAAAAGAAATATAATTTATGAAATATACCATTGCCTGTTTTATGGCATTTTTAGTGGCCGGCGGCGTTTCGGCACAAAATAAAAGCGAGGTTGCGCTTAAAGCGAAGATCAACGGCATCGTCGGCAAAATGACGCTGGAAGAAAAAATAGACATGCTTCATGGAAACGCGCTGTTTTCTTCGGCAGGCGTAAGCCGTTTAGGTATCCCGGAGCTTACCTGCGATGATGGCCCGTTGGGCGTACGTGAAGAAATAAAGCGCTTTGACTGGGCTTCTGCTAACTGGACAACCGATTCGGCCACATTTTTACCAAATGGTTCGGCCATAGCGGCTACCTGGAACCCCGCG
>NZ_JBFUCY010000056.1:0-18579 GCF_056404995.1 Mucilaginibacter sp. P2_A5 | reverse complement strand
CTCCAACTGTGATTTATCGTAACCGGACGGAGCAAGGTTCTTTTCTTCCAGGTAAATGTTCAATTGCCCGCTCTCAGATGAACGGACATCCATAAGTTCAAAATATTCTAAAAGACCTTCTGGTAAAATTAAACGGACGAGGGTTTCGTATGCAGTTGACAAGAGTATTCGTGTTGATTGTTATATCCACAAAACAAATACTTTTTTTATTCCCCCACAAGATTTCTGCTTGATCCGTTTTCACTGCAACCCTTAACGCGAACTACGGGTATACAAAAACACCCGAATGAAATTAAACATCCGGGGGTTGCATATTTATTACTTAGCATGGCGTTTACCCATCAGCGGGCCACAAGGCTGGAGCCTTGCTATCCAGGGACAAAAGGCTTGTGGTCGCTGGAGACCTTGTGTCCAGCATACTGTTATTTACAATCGCCTTTTTTCATCACCCCGTCGTTGGGAAATTTCTTAAGGTACGCACTGTATCCTCCTATAACATTATCTGGCTGGTTGCTTGTTACCAAAACCACACATGCTTCATAGCTTTGAATATCTAACCTTAATTGTATTTTAAAGTCTCCGGCCTCACAATTATAATCTGCGGCAAAATAATCTCCTCCATCTTTATCTGAATTATCTGAAAACGATTCTTCTGAACTCGACAATTGAGCAACACCTTCAAATTTTTTGTCTTCAAACTTATGTTGCTTGTCATGGAGCAATAGTATAAATTTAAGCTTTTCTGGTATTTTGAGTTTTTTATTTTTACTTATTTCAGTAATATTTACGGTCTGACAAAGGGTATCATTGGAAAAAGAATAATTGACGTTTGACAATGTATCACTGTTTTTACTTGTTTTGGATGAATCGCTGGCAGGCTCTTTCACTGTTGAGGTTTGACCTGGGGCCAATAACTCTGTATCTGATTTTGCCACATCTTTTGGTTCATTTTTTTTAACATCAGTACATGAAAATAACACGCTAAGCGAGATTAAGATAAAGTGTTGATTTGTTTTTTTCATTTTATTTTCCTATTGCATTTTGACTCCTTTTGGTATACCATACATTACTGGTAGAGAATACGAAGGTACAAATCCTGCGGGATAATTAAACTGCATAATTGAGACCGGAAAAGATCTATATGACACGGCATCTGACTGGTTCCCACCTAACATTATAACCCAACCTGAATGGCTGCCATCACGCCCTACAACAAATCCTACGTGTCCACCTCCTGGCCTTTGCAAAGTTCCCAAGCTACCGAAGGCGGGGACATTTAATTTTTGACCAAAGTTCCTCCAATTTAATGCCGCCGCCGGATCCTTCACCCCTTTTATCCCCGCACTCCTCATTGACCAATTTACAAAGCATCCACACCAAGGTAATCCAGTTCCCTTGAGCCCGGCTGTTGCGAGATATTTATCAACGTCAGGTCCATCGTTCTTATGAGTAGCTTCGGTTACTCCTAACTGAGTCTTTGCAAAGTTAACCCAAGGTGCACCTCCCCCGCTTGTTGTAGGATATAGACCCAGCGGATCCCGCCATTGATCACTATTACCCCTGATGGTGTGAGATGCGACTCTAAATCCAACGCCGCTCGTTGACTCCGGATCACCATAAGGAACGAGTGTTTGGAAATGTATGCTATATTGCCCATTATATGAACCGTAATTCATGCCGGAAGTACCATTTAACCCATGAGCTGTAGCAATTTGATTATAAACAGATACAAACAAACCTGGATTACCACCACCACCTTGATTTTGAATTTGGGCAGTTATAGACATTGCTTCCTGGGTTATCTGCATCCGTTCATTAAAATCGTCAACTGCATTTGCCGAGTGTTGTCTTGGTATTGCATAATCACTTGGTCCGCCCCCCGTTAAATCACCGAGTGGGTCATTGTACATTATCGGATTATCGTCACTATAATTGTAAACACTTAAACTTTCGGCTTCATCTGCCATCGGGTCGGTTCCCACCCAGCGGCCAATAGCAGCATCGTAATTCCTATAAAATGTTTGGAAATAGTCTGGCAAAATATCATAGTCCTTTTGCCAATCGCTGCCACCATTGTACAATTTTTTATTGTCATCTCCGGTTACTGTTGTTCCCGGCATTACCATGCCAAATCCATAATAGCTGTTTTCCTGTTTGATGACAGCAATTCCGCTACCATTATTCATAAAGCTTACGCGCGCATTTCCTTGCTGGTCATTAATTATATACTCCGGTTTAATAACGCCACTAATATTCATCGCCCTGCCCTCTGGTATAGCAAAATAGCTTATCGTGGAATTTACATATACAAAACCATCAATGTAATCAGTAGTATTAGTTAAAACGTTGTTATCGTACTGCCGTTTACGTATCAGATGTCCTTCAGAATCATAGGTATAATCAATATATCTTCCGGTTGCGTTATAAGTAAAAGTTATCTTATCTACCTTATTCAGAACGTTATAGGTGCCAAATGTAAGACCTTTGTAGGGGTCGCTTGCAATGTTTCCATTGGCATCGTAGGTATAATTACCTGTTGAACCAGTATAATTTCTGAACCCCGTTCCTGTAAAATTGATGCCCGTTCCATCTGTTATATTCACCAGTTGGTTCGCATTTGTACTCCCGTATGTATAATTTAGATTATCCACAGCGGTAAAACTACCTGACCCCTGGGTGGTTGCATTACGTTGTAGGCCGGTTATGTTCCCATTGGCATCATAACCTGTAACCGTTTCGTCCCACCCATGTGTGATTGTAAATGCTCCTGTTGCAGCCGCAGCACGCTCTTCATAACCCGCTGCGGTATATCTTCCAACAGCGTCGTAGATATAAGTGAAGGCCCTTTCATTACTGCTTACTCCTGCTGCATTCTTACTCATCCATTTTACCGAGTTAAGCCGACCATTATAATAAAACCAATCGTTCAGGTTAATATCTCCTGTATTGTAATACAATTGCATCCCGAACAGGTCGTTAGTGTCGTCATTCAAGACGCCATCATTACTTAATTTACTATTATTGATACTTGTAAGCTGGTTACGGATATTGTACCTGAAATCGACAGACTGCAACCAAGTTGTACCATTTGTTGAGCCGAGTTTTTTATCAATAATCTGCCCAAGCTCGTTGTAGCTATAATTCGCTATATGTACAATGCCAGTATTGTTATAATTCTGATCAACAGCTGTAATCCGGTACATATGATCATAATAAAAGCTGGTTAAGACTGTCTGCGTATTGGCAGCTCCTATTCCGGTTACTTTAACTGTTTTAGATTGCTTGGGTATTCCAACAAAATCACGAACGGTTGTTTGATTATCGGTAAGTACATCAACTGTGTAATTAAGCTGGTTATTACTCATGGTTTGGATAACGTTTCCATCTTTATCATAAAACATTACCTTAAGCAACCAGACATTTAAACCAGCTCCCACCGAATGAGTACGCACCATAGTCGGTAAGCCTTTAACTGGAGCTGTTGTTTGGCTGCCTTCGCCAGTTAACAATTGCGGGGTATAGCTATAATCTGGGATATGGCTATTATCATAGTTAAGGTCATAGTCATCAAAATAGCTATACGCCAAAGGAGTTAATGCAGACGTACCTGTAGTAGGAAATATACTATTTGTATAATAACCTGTTGCAGCGGTATTGCTGCGGGTTTCAAACCAGGCGGTATTATAGCCGGCAAGTCCGTTCACGTAAGCCTGAATATTGGTATTATCATGATTAGTATCGGTGTAAATCCCTTGGCTGATCATCCTGCCTTTAGCATCGTACTTGATATAATTCCATTGATGCAATAACGCTAGATTATTGTCCTGTGTAAGTACCGGCCGGCTAAGAGGATCATATACAATTGTCAATGTCCCTTTGGAAGGAATTACTTTTTTAACTACCCGCCCCTGGTTATCATATTGATATTGAAATAGCAAACTACTTACCCCTGCCTGTGCCAATGTATAACTATTCGCTACTATAAGCTGGGTAGCCTTTGGTGGTATTATGTAACTTATCTGACCAGCATTATTATAAACATAATAGGTATCGTAGTTAACTGTTGCACTGAATATTTGCCTCTTTAAGACAGTTCGCCCCAAGTCATCAGCAAATATCACAACCGGCCCCCCATCTTCATCGGTACTGTAAGTAACCGCAAGTGCATTAATCGAATAGTAGCCCAAGTTACTTCCATCAGGACCCCACATAATAATATTACCATCTGCACTGGTATTACTGCGGTAGTTTACACTTTTATAGTGATCTCCACTCACCCCCGCCTGAAAGCCAGTTCCAACCATTCCAGAATTTAACAACCGTTGTAAGGGGCTGTTTTCAAATACCTGTTGGCTAAAAGGAGACGTATCATCCGCTACTTTATCTGTAGTCCCATTATTAAAGTAAGCGGCCTGTGCACTCACAGCGTTTGTACGGTAACTACCGCTAACATCGCTTGATGAACCAGCATATGCTAGGTAAGTTTTTATTGGCCTGCCAAGGTTATCATAAACAATGGGTTGAATGATATCGCGTTGCAATGGGCTGGTCTGCAAACCGATAGTTTGAGAGACGCGACCAAGTCCGTCAAAAAATGTACGCGTCGTTTGTTTTTGTGTCGTGTTAAGGCCGCCTATTTGATTAACCGCAGTAATTCCAGGAATACGTATACCATCTTCCTGAACAAAACCACCTACCTGCGCATAGGCTTTAAAATTTAATGATCCTGCAAGTACAGCAATCACCATTATGTAGTACTTTATAAAGTTTTTCATACCTGATTCGGGGCTTATTTATTGGGTCGCCAATGCGCAGTTAATAGTATTTATATCTAATGTCAAACCTGTGGTTGTGGAAAGATTCATATTATTGAACTGAAGGTTATTATTCATGTTCCAGTCTCTGCACAAAAAGATATTACTGGTAACACTACCGGTACCAGTTAACAACGCGCTACTCCAGCCGACCCCCGTAGAAGAATTATATAATTGGCCTGTAGGTATCTGTACCGTCATGTCATAATTTCCTTGCTCTATCGTTACCGGATTGTTTGGATTAGGATTAAACGTAGTGGCTACTCCCGTTACCCTGTTATAAAAATTCACATTGATATTATAATAAGCATAACTGGTATAGTTATGAAAGTTGATTGTTATCAATGCGGGATGTACAGTTACTGATAAAGGTGCCGTGACTTTTGAACCAAATACCGGAGAAACCACCGTTGCCGTTACAGAAAAGGTGCCTGTTGTTGCATATGTATGAGCTGGCGGACTCACTAATTGAGTTGTCACAGTACTTGTACCATCTCCAAAATTCCAGGTAACCATTGCATCCGGTATTAAGCAATTATCTGCCCATCCCTGGATTTCGAATGTCACGGGAGTATTTGCATTAATAACACCGTTATTATTCTGGATGTATGGATTCCAGTTTTGCAATTGCGTTTGAGTAATGTAGCTTTTTTGTGAAACAATATTATGATCCTGGTCCATCGTAAGCACCGGACGCCCCCAGATGTCGTCTGTAAAATAAGTAGAAATACCGTTTGTATTAGTCGCTGATGCTTTAAAATGCGTTACCGGGTCATAACTATAGGTGGATACTTCGGCGTTTTCGGGGTAAAAAATCACGTCATCAACACCTGTATTTACGGTTGTTGATATGTTTATTGTAAACGCCCCGGCAATGGTTCCAAGTGAAACCTTCCATTCCTGGTACTTCCAAGCCCCGCCTGTATTAGGCAATATTTGTGGCGGAGGTGCGCTGGTTCCTGACGCTGCCGAAAAGCTAAACGCAATATTACCTGCTGCAGTTGTATTTATCCATGCCGACAAAACATAATTTGTAGCCAGTGGATTTTTTTTGAGTTGGAAGGATATGACCTGACCGGTGCCCAAACCTGTGGCTAAACCTGTATGACTGCCTGCGGGAGGTGTATAAGACGACGTCCCGGTTTTAGCAAACACCCAGGGAGTTAACATGTTACTGTCAAAATCAGCAAATCCAATTTCTGAGGCTGCAGCATTATGAATACTAATAATAGGAAGATTGTGATAATTATCAAGAACGGTGGCAGTAACGTTATGATGACCATCATCCGACGACTGAAGGTCTCCAAGCTTGTCGTACTCACTGTAATTGGCCGTCAGAAAATAATTAGGATCTTTATTATAAGTAGAAGGAAGACTGACGCTGGAAGGTGAAAAAGCAACAAGGCCGTCAGCACTTGTCAGACTATATTGAGCAAATGGCCTATAATTATATGCTCCGCCAGTAGCCGCAGGGAAATCGGCAAATAAAACCAGACTTGCGGATGTAGTTTTAGTTGAACCTGCCCTGGTGACTTGTTCATAAGTTTCAACGGGAATGTTTTGATTAAGCAGTTGCATATTGTATAACGCATTGACGTTACGATTGCTGCTTGTTGTTAAACCCGTAAAATCTTTTACATACTTTATCTGGGTAGTTATGATACTATTGTCACTGTTAGTAACAGCTTTTTTTGTCATCAAACGATGGTTAGAACTCTCGAAACTATAATTGGTTGTGGTGTTTTGAACTAAAGTAAGTGTTGACGGGTCATATACCAGCGCAGATTCCCCTACAAGTAACTCACTTACTTTATAATTTACTGTATATTTCGCAAATGTTTTGACAGCTGCCGTGCCATTTGAAAAAGGCACATCTTCTATTTTTAAAGCTGTTATGACGCTTGGTTGCCATGACCGCTGATAAGTGTAATTAGATTCGCCTACTTCGGTGCCGCTCTCGTTAAAATATGTTGTTTTCTTAATCAGCCCCCTTTCAAAATCATAATTTGTATTTGGCGTGAATGGATAACCATAGGTATTTTTTGCAATCGGACCTGTTACCGTACTGCAAGTTATTCTTTGCATATTGTTTACCGTTGGGGTCCAATCAGCAACGGTACATCCGGAGCAACTTGGTGTCGACGAAGTGTTCCAATAACTGGCGGGTATATAGTATTGATACAAAGTACTACCTGCTCCGGATTTACTCTGCTTTACGTAAGCATACATGATTGTATGATCCTCATATGACAGATCGTTATCCGATACAACGGTGCAACTATTCCATAAGGCATTACCGGTGGCGCTACCATTATATGGAATATTAAAGGCAAAGGCCGGTAATGACAATGGCTTTCCACTGCTGATCCCGGTTGCGGGGTCTAAATATGAATAATTTGTTGTTATTAAATTTCCGGATCCTGAACCGTCATCATCAACTGTCTGCTTAGTTCGAATCCCATTACCTGGAAATACAAGTCCCGATGGTACATCTAAGTAATCGTTTGACTCATATGTTAATGTGGTACTTCCTCCTTCAGGATAGTAGATCTTAGTTAGACTACCTGAAATTACATTGGTAGGGTCGGCAGAGCGAATGTTGCCATTGGTGGTATAATAGGGATAATTGCCTCCCGTGGTTCCTGTCTGATAAATTGCATATTGTGGAATGGCTACAGTTGATGCCGCAATCCATACCTTAGGCATGATGGATGTAGTACTGGTGTTACTTGTTGAATAATAGCCCCAATAATCAATTTTTTTTGTGGAAGAATCCGGCAAGGTAGATTGATACGATGTTGTCCCCGGAGTGTAATTCTCGCCGGCATACCGAAAACTGTAATTAATTGGCGATCCGCAACGATAGTCAGAAAAACTCCTTAAAAAATATCTTTTGTATTGGCTCCCATAAACAGGGTCGCCGTCATCTGGAGCATCATAATAAAATTCAAGCTGCATTCCAGCACCATCTATTTTCTTTATCAAATTTGCGCCGGTGCCATATTCATGGTATTTGCCATCCTCTGTGTTAAAATATGAAGCTGTAGATGACCACCACCACGTGAAATTCAAAACATCGGCAATTTGCCCGTTGTAAACATTTCGAATAACGCTAAGCAACTGAGGTGTAACCCTTTGCGATACATTATATTGCAAAGTAGGGGTACTTGCTCCCGGCGTGTATAAAGATACCGGATCCGTACTGTCCCGAAAATGTGCCGCGAAATTATATTGGAAAGTCACACCTGATCCGTTATCGTCGAGAATGCTCGTTAGATGCCAATTATTAAAAAAACTTATTCCATTCTTATATTGATCGTATTTGTTTTTATAATAGGTTGGCGTTCCGTCTTTAGTTGTTTGTACAACTAAATCAGGAGAGTCAAAAATATAACGGACCCCCTTATCATTTGTAAGCGTAAATGAAGTTATCGCACCGGGGAGGCTCGCAGCGGTTGGAAGATTCGCAGCGTAAGCAATTGTAACATCCTGGTGATCCATTAAACGAAAATGTGAATTAACTTGGTCGTAAACCAACTGACAAGACAACCCTGGTGCATTTACATAAAAAATATCCGGTTCTGTGTCGGACAGGTCGGCAAAATTGGTATTAATATAATTAACATCATTGGTTCCATCCGTACAGGTAGCTGGGTTATTATCGTTAGCGATGCTAAAGCTATTAATCTTGGTAGCATTAGTGTTGTTCATCCAACCTTTGCGATCAAGGTTGGTATTATCTTTTAGGCAATCATCAGGCAGGCCGCGCACTTGTCTCGTTATTTGCCCTCCAGCATTAAATTGCCAACCCATACCTGCAGTACCTTCAACATCTTTGGGTTTAATGCCTGATGCTGCATAACTGATATTGATTGGAACATCTACCTGGCCACGTTTGAATTCGTACAATGGGAATACTACATTGGCTGTGCCTGTTAAGGGGTTTACGTTTACATTGTTTTTTTGGGCAATAGCCGGACCTGCGAATAAAAGCAGGCCGAAAAAAAATAACAAAAGAGTCCTATTGTTCATATTGAGCGTTAAATTGTGGGGTACAATAAATATTTGTTTAGCCGGTAACCTGTTGCCGAATCAAATAAGAAGAATGATTTTTGATTTTAAAGTAACTATTACTTTTTGCCCAGGCGATTTGCGGGATGTTGTTTTCAAATAATTGTGATTAGTTTAAGTGCAGCTAAAATATTATAAGAAAGTTACATATCCAAAAAAAACAGATAAATATTTTTTTGGGATTATCTGGGTAACAGATACGAACAACAAAACAACCAGGATTTACAAGCGAATCCGTTATCAAAACCCCATCACCTAATAACCACAACAAACACCCTCATACCAAGCATCTTCGTTTCCGTATTCCCTCCAACCACCTTACCCGATACAAAATCAACCGCGCGTACAAGTCCGGTGCCGTCTGTAGATTGCAGTTGTTCTAATAATTTGCAAAGCGAGAAGAAATCGCCTTCAAAATCAAGTCGTTGAATGATGTATTTATCGTAGGGGGCGGTGCTGGGTTGTACCGGTACCCGCGACAGCCTTACGTTCAGCTTTTCGGCCTGCAGGGCAATGGTGGTTATCATATTGCTGCGCATGGTGGCGGTGTCTATTTTAAACCGGGCGATAATGTGGTTTAGGTTATTATCTTTCCGCTCCAGGTAGCCGGGTTGGTAGGTAAGGTCGCCGGCCTGGGCTATTTTTTGCTGTAACTCGCGCCTGAGCTTCCAGGCGTCTACGGTGTGGCTGAAGGAAAAGCGATAGCATACCAGGAAAAACAATACCGATCCGGCTATCAGCAGGTATTCCTTTTTGATGTTCAGGTTTTTCAGCATGCTAATAGTTGATGATAATGTTAAACTTCCCCGTGTTCTGGTCGTTATCAAATTCGAAGTTATCAAGTCCCGCGCCTTTTACCCACTTTAAAGTTTTGATGCGCGCTATCCATTCATTTACGGCTATAACCTGTTGCGAATTACCTGAAAGCTTTATCCGGCGATCTAAAAAATGCTGCCCACGGGAATCTTTGTTGTTAACGTCGGGAGGGTTTATGGCTATCTCCCGCAAGGTAATTTCACCCGGCAATAACGCTGCAAGCTGGTCGATAAGCCTGGCTTTGTTAAAACCGCCGTCCCAGCCCATATCTTTCAGGAGGGCTTCCTTTGCTTTGATCTGTGCTGTAAGCGCCTGCATATCGCTGTTGCTGTTTGCCGAAACGCTGGCCTGGCCATCGAGCCGGCTATTTTCGGAATTCAGCCAGGAAAGAGTTACAAAATTGAGGAGTAACAGGATAAAGAAAACACCTAATATTAAGGCGCCCGTTACCTTAAGCTTTTTTGTCCCGATAATTTGCCCGTACCGGGTATCCAGCGCATCAACAGTTGCCTTAACCGGCTCCAGTTTATCTGAAAGTGCCAGCTGAAACGCCGCTGCATAGGGCATAATTAATTGCTGATCAATGGGCTCTGCGCCTATTTTAAGGGTGAAGGGGGCCTGGAAAGCGGGGCTATAGTCTACAGCCGTCCAGTTCTGGCCGGTATCCCGGCTTATCCGGATGCCATTAAACACTACTTCGTTTTCGTAAACATTAAGCTGGTTTAACATGTGGGATGCAGGGAAGGGACCAAGGCTCAGCATCAGTACGGTAAAGCCCTGCTGTTCCAATATATTTATCCAGTGGCCGGCCAGTGTTTTCCTAACCAGCGATACAAACAGCTGATCATTGGATATGAATTGCTGCAGGTAAAAATCATCAGCATTCAGGTTAGGGATTATCCTGGCCATGTCATGCTGCTCATCGCCGGATGCTGCCGGCACCTGTTTGGTGAGTACTCCTTTGCCCGATAAATTTAAAGCGATGGGAACCTTGGTACCAAGCTGTTTGGCAAGCCCCTCCGCATCATCTTTTACACCGAACTTTTTTTCGATAGTGAGCTGGTTGTTACCGGTAATAACCTGGCAGCAGTTTATAGTATAAGAACCATCCTGCGCAATATCTACAGTGACACCCGCAGCCTGGTTAATATTATAATAGGACGATAATATACCCATAACATTACCGGATTATGGTTGATTTAATAAATAATACCGTAACTACTTTTGATTTTGAGCGGGTGCGGCTGCTAAATATCCATTTTAAAATAGGAATCCGGGAGAGCAGGGGGATCCCCGAGCCGCTGTCGTCGGTTTCTGTACGCTCCAAGCCGCCCAATACAATGGTATCCTCGCTGTGTACCCGCAGGCTGGTTTCAAATTTGCTGATGGCCTGCGGTGGTGGCGAGCCATCGGTAGGGATAGATGTAAAATCGGATATGTTTATTTTGATGCCCAGGGTAACCTGGTCGTCGCCGGAAACGATAGGCTTTATAGCGATGGACAAATCGGCGTTTACTTCCTTGTACTCATTGGTAAATATGGATTGCGCGCTTTGAATAGACGGTATAACGTTTTGCGTAGTGTTTTTATAATAGCGCTTGCTGCCAATGCTCAGGGTAGCCGAATGGCCGTTAAGCGCCGTTAATTTGGGCACCGAGCGCACATCTATGTTATTATTATTTTCGAGGGCCTGCAGCCTTACATAAAAATTAGGCACCACATGGCCCAGGTTAAGCGAGGTAGCTTTGCCCACACTGTTTAAAAAGTCGTTAACGCCTTTAGCGCCAAAAGTGTAATCTATTCCCGGCAATACCGTGCCTCCTGTTTTTACACTGTCTGAAACGCCGGCAGAAATACCGGTTGAAACACTCCGGGTTTTGTGTACGTCTATCATAGTAACCTCTATCAGTACGACCGGAACAAGCACGTCCATTTGTTTAATAAAGCTTTCCACTTCATCTATCTGTGCGCCCGACCCGGAAAGTAAAAGGGTGTTTTGCTCACGGAATTCTTTGATCTCGATACCACGCTTCCATTCGGATGGGATCATGGTTACAACGGTGTCAATGGCGCGGTTTTGCAGGTGAACAGCCCTGAAAGTACGCAAGCCTTCCAGTTTGCGGTCGCCAATTACATAAATACCTTTTTCGGCATGAAAGGTATATTCCGTGCTTTTAAACAACAAGGTTAGCAGGTCATCGTAGCTAACATCATTTACATGAAGGGTTATAGCTCCTTTAATATCAGAGTAAATGGAATAGTTTTTCCCTGTTTCCTGCGAAGCACGCTTAACCAGATCAATAATGGGACTGTTGACGGCATCCACCGAGATCAGCTTTTGCCCGTTAACCTGCCTCACAAACAGCCCGCTGGCCGCGCCCGCTCCTGGTTGGCCACCGCCCGTGTTGCGAAACGACTTCCTTACGCCGGTATTTTTATCGCCGTTAACATAAACTTCTTCATTTTCTTCCAGCGGCTGAAAAAGGTAAAAATCATCGGCGGTACGTACCATCTTTATTTCATTGGCATAGGCCAGCTTTCCTAAAGCAACCTCAAAGGGGGCATCGGCAATATATGAGGTAACTGTTTTGCCCTGCAAAGGGCCAGGCACTACAATGTTTTTGCCCGATAACTGTGTTATTTTACGGGCTGCCGCAGATAGGCTATCATTGGTTAACGACAGCGAAAGAGTATTATTAGCTGCATTATATTTTATGTCCAGTTCTTTTGGCGGGGGCTTTAAAAACTGGTTGGGGTCTCTGTAAGGTGTGATGTTAATAATAGAGCCTACAACCGTAATATCCAGGTTATACTTTTGCGCAAGCAGTAGCAATATATTGGATGCCGAGACACCGGTAAAAGTATCCGAAATACTAAAACTAAGCCCGGGATCAGAACTTATACTCAAACTATTGGAGCGCGCAATGGCATTCAGGTACTCATGAATGGATACGCCGGTAACCAGTAACTGTACTTTTTGGTTAAGCCCCGGAACATCCGTTGCAAGCTCGTCCAGCTTCTGCTTAATGAGCTGTATCCTGTCCTGCTGCTGGGCCCTGGCAACCATGGATCCGGCAAACAGGTAAAAACAAAAGATAAGGCAGGTAATTTTTTTTAACATATAGTACTTTAATAATTAAATAGCAGCGGGTATATCTCGTCAATAGAAGTCTGGCCATCGGCAAACAGCCCGAACGCGTTTTCTGCCAGGGTTTTAATCCCCCTGGCTTCCAGGATGCTCTGCACCTGCATGTTCCCGTTTTTTATTTCGCCGGCCAGGTCAAGGTCTACAGGTATTACTTCGTAAACGGCTTTTCGTCCTTTATAGCCGGTGTAATAGCATTTTTCGCATCCGCGTGGCGTATAATGGGCTGAAACCTCACGATAAGGCTTAAATTGCCGCGGATATAACGATCTGTCAAAATCCTTTTGCACTTTACAATGCGGACAAAGCAGCCGGATCAATCGTTGGGCAACGGTAGTGTTCAACGTATTGGCAACCATATATGACGGAATGCCCATGTCGATCAACCTGGAAACAGTTCCCCAGGCAGAATTTGTGTGAATGGTGGATAATACAAGGTGGCCAGTAAGCGCTGCCCTGATAGCCATATTGGCGGTTTCGGTATCGCGAATCTCACCCACCATGATCACGTCCGGATCCTGCCGGAGGAACGTGCGGAGGGCCGCAGCGAAAGTAAGGCCGATAGCCTCCTTAAGCTGAACCTGGTTTACACCTTCCAGTGTATATTCCACCGGGTCTTCTATGGTGAGGATATTCCTGGTTTCTTTGTTCAGTAATTTCAGGGTCGCGTACAAGGTGGTGGTTTTGCCCGAGCCCGTGGGGCCGCTGATCAGCAGGATACCATTGGGTCGTTTGGCCCCCTGGAGGTAATTATCCAGGTCGAAAGCCGAAAATCCGAGATTGTTCAGGTCGATATCCGTGGCATCGTTATTCAACAAACGGAGCACGACCTTTTCGCCGTAGAGGGTGGGCAGGATAGACGCGCGAATGTCAAACTGGTGTCCCTGGTGGCTGAAATTGATCCTGCCATCCTGGGGCAGCCGTTTTTCGGCGATATCAAGGTTGCCCATGATCTTAACTTTGTTAATCAGCGCCGGGTAATCGTCTTCTTTAAGCAGGTACCGCTCTACCATGTTGCCATCGATGCGGATCCGGACCCGGCATTTGTTTTCGTACCGCTCGATATGAATATCACTGCTTTTCAGGTTCTTCGCCTCGCCGATAAGGTTCATTAAAAAACTGTCCTCGTCGTGACGTACATTGGCCTGCAGGGCTCCGGTTGTGGTATTGTCCTTAATATAGTAGGTAGCCAGCAGCCGGGCAATTTCTGATGCAGCAATGGGTTCGAGGAGAATATCCAGCCCCAGCATTATTTCCAGTTCGGCGGTAAGGTTGGCGGCATCAGCGTTGTCTTCGCAATACAGCCAAAGCCGCCCGTTAACGTTACCTTTGGGCAGCACACGGTAATGCCAGGCCATATCCTTAGAAAGGATGTGAATATGCTCGGTCAGTAAAGTGATCTTTATTGCTGTATCCATGGCATCAAGTAATGGAGCAACCAGTAATCATCTGTTATATGGATATGAAAATACCACCAGTCGCCCGCTAAAAATACAATAAATAATAAGGCCTGTAACCCGGCTAGCGGAATATGTTTGCCCTTATTGCCGGTTATAAGCTGATAAAATAACCATAATATCAATACTATTGGGATACTAACGATATAAAAAAAAACATAGTTAAGTACCGACAAATAAAACCCGATAGCGGCCAGAAATAAAATATCGGCCCAGCCCATCAAATTCAGCGTAATGTTGATGAATCGCCTCCTGCTGATGGAAAGGTAGCCGGTTAATACACCCAGCACCAGCACCAGGAAACTTAGGTTAACAGCAATCTGTTCGCGGGCTAACGAGGTATCGCTGCCTTCGAGAAGTTTCAGGCTTAACAGGCCGATAATCAGCAAAGGAAACAGTACCCAATGCACTGCCCGAAACCAGAAGTCCTGAAGGAGGATGACGAGCAGGGATAATAACAAACCAAAACGGATAGCCAGCAACACTTTAATCCGGGGTTACTTCTTTTAATACCTTGTCCTGGTTCATCTCCCAAACGTTAAAATTGCCGTCCTGGTTAAAGTCAACAACCGAAGTCGCCCTGGCAGTAAAGCCGGTATTGGAAGCATTGGTAATCTCAATCTTGTAATTCGCTCTTGCGTCTTTGCCTTCGGTACTCAGCTTTTCCTGGATGAAGCCCAGTTCGTTCAGGTCATTGGTGTATTTTGAATGTTCGTAAAAATATGTTTTTTCAAGCATGGATACATGTTCCAGCTGCAGCTTTGCTTCGGTTGTCTTTGCACGGGTTATTACGGGCAAAAGGTTGGGCAGGGCCAATAACACTAAAATACCGATGATGATTAATACAACCAGTATTTCCATGAGTGACAGCGCTTTTAATGCACTTCCCGGGTTTGGCTTGAAGTATTTCTTGATAAAAAACATAAAATGGCGAATAAACGGCTCAGGTTTTAGGGCAATGATTTTAATTTGGAGTGAAAGTTAATAAAATCCCGTTAATTACTGTTTTAATTTTTTCGAAAAATATTGAGAAAGCATCATTCCTTTTGATCCAAACTTTCGGATTGATCTGAAATCTGAGCTTCGACAGCATCCAACATCGAGGTATCTGAATAAATGAATTTCTTAGGAAATAGATTATTGATTAACAATGCGTTGGGTGAAAAAAAGAACTGGACAGAATCGAAATTAACCGACCTACGCGGTGTGGTGGTCCTTAGACTACAAAACTCGAACTGTTTTATAGGTGATTTGCATTGTGCAGCGGGTTTGGACGATAATTACGTGTCCTAATCCTTTAAGTTCAGAAAATTAGGAAGAATGTTCAGCATTACAATTGAAACACCACCAATACTCCAAATCTTTGTCTTTTAAAAGAGACTCAGATTTAATCTTACACACAGCGCACACCCTTTCATTTCTTTCATCTTCTAAAGCCGTATAGTTGCACTTATGGCAATACAATGTAGTTATTTCATAGGGGTCGCCATCGCTGGTCCATAAAAAACTTTCGTTATGGCACTTAGGGCAAATTTGAAAAGCCATTATTATTAATATTGATGTTTATAAATATAACATAGAATATGGATTCAACGAAAAAGCCCTCAGATTTTCATCTAAAGGCTTTTTTACTTTTACTCCCATGCTTGGCATGCGGTGGGTCATTTAGTGGTCCTTGGGCTACAAAACTTGAACTCTTTTATGAATGATTTGCATTGTGCGGCGGTTTGGAGGATAAATATTGATTATATTCGATCTCATAAGAAATGGTAATGCTTACAAAGACATATTCAGCAATTGATCTTCTTGATAAAGTCTTAGAGTTCATCGAAGTGACTCCAAACTCAAACGAATGGAATTTGCAATCTCTTAAGTCAAATCCTCCGAGGCAAATTAGATTCCGCCAAATTGAAGCTCTATTAAATGCTTTTTTTGCTGAAAACTCTAATACGAGTCTTCTAAACAAAGCAATATCAATGTTTTCTAACCAAAGAAAAATATCGATCAACTTCCTCTTAAGTGGAAAGTTCTTAAATGATCGAGCAATAGATGACTATGCAAATCTTTTAGATCTTATTAAAAGTTTTGTTGCGAAAGAAAGTGGCAATATCGATCAATCAAAACAAATTAGAATAGAACAGTTAACTTTTATCTTTCCCAAACTAATTGATTTTAAAAAACAGATCCGAAACCTGTTGACATTCAATTCAGGATGGTTAGAAGCAAGTTCTACAACTTCATTGTTTTCAATTTTTCTCACAAATTCCATCTCAAATAACCTGATAGGAAAATATGATGAGTTAGATAAGGTGCTCGAATTATTTATCAATCCAAAAAGTTTGATATTTACTGAAGACGAGTTAATTGCGAAATTTAACTTTCCAACCGAGGATTTGAGTAGCATTGACGCCAACTTTATGTAAAAATTAAAAAGCCCTCAGATTTCCATCCAAAGGCTTTTCGATTTTATTCCCATACCTGACATACAGTGGGTGATTTTGTGGTCCCGACGAGAATCGAACGACGCCCGTAATTACATGAAATTCAGCATTTTATACGGATATTAATTCACTACTCACCGAATTACTCACCGTGTTTTTTGATATAGATTGATCGCAAATCTTGTACTATAAACATAGACATTTACCAATTATTTTCAAAATATTGGCGGCTTTTTTAATAATAGGCTCTGACAACTACCTTAAATTCTCACCCTGAAGATATTTAGCGAGGATATACCTTCGCCCCATCTATAGAAGCCTGTAAATGCCTTATAACATTTTCAAATTACTGTTTTTAGACAGCTTCTTAGGACGCTGGATTAAATTTAAGTAAAATTCTTTATAAGTTATAGGCCTTCATAAGTGCTAATGCTCATTGTTTTAATATTTAAAATAGCCGGTGACAGATCAGGGCAAGTAACCGTCAATTTAATATCACCCACACCATGAGTGCTTCTTATAATTACCAAAGCACGTCCGTGCCAGGCTTTGTGCGTATTTCCAACGTATGGGTCCGTATCTTTCATATCCGCATTGGCTACCCCGGCAATTGATCCCGGGCCGTCAATTTTTAATTGCAGGAGGTTCACTGCATTTGGCTGTAGTATCCCGTCTTTATCAGTTATCTCTATAGTAACGTATGACAAGTCCTGTCCATTAGCCAATATCTCTTTCCGATCTGCAGTTAGTTTGATTTTTGCAGCATCGCCGGAAGTTTGCAAAACAGTTGATTCAACCTCTTTATCGTTCTCCACGCCTACTGCTTTAAGCCGGCCAGCCGCATAAGGCACTGTAAATTCAGCTTTATGGTCCTGTTCCTCAGTCGTTGGTTTTTCTCCTATGGGTTTGTCGTTGAGGTAAAGACGTACCTTGGGATATTTTGAATAAACTTCTACCTTAATGGCTTTTCCCAAATATTCGGGCCAAGTCCAGCTTTCCCAGGTAGGCCATACAGACCACCAGGTTGTTTTAATCTCCAGGGGATCAGGCTCTGGCTCACGAACGGCCATGTAAAGTTTTTCGGTGTTATTATATAACAGGCTACGGTAATGCGAAATTGGCTTTCTCCATCCAATCAGATCAATGTCGCCACAATAGGCGCCATGCCAGGGGAAAAAATCATGTTCCCAATGTTCGCCAGGCACATCGCCCGAATAATACCAACGACCTATTCCTGATTCTCCAAGATAATCTATAGCCGTCCAAACAAAATCACCAAGAACATAATTGTTGTCTTCTACCAGCTTCCAATTGGCAAAAACATCCCTGGGGTACGATTCAGTTTGAATGATCATTCGTGAGGGTACCCGCTGATGATCGGCAGACGCGCTCTGCAAATGATAATTATACCCGCCAATGTCATGCGCCGCCATCAAGGAATCAAGCGTTGCCCAGTCTTTACCATTATCCACAATGGCCGATGTAACCGGACGGACAGCATCTATTTTTTTTACGGCACCTGCAAGCATTTTGGCTGTTTCTACGGCTCCCGGGCTACTCCTTTCTGCTATCTCATTACCAATGCTCCATATTACGATTGATGGATGATTACGATCCCGCATAACCATGGCTTCCAGGTCGCGTTTCCACCACTTGTTAAAATATCCGGCATAATCATGTTTGTTTTTCCCTACTTTCCAACAGTCAAATGCTTCATCAACAACCAATAAGCCTAATCTGTCACAAGCATTTAAAAATGCCGGCGATGGTGGATTGTGAGAAGTTCTTACTGCATTGAACCCCGCCTCTTTGAGCAGTTCAACCTTTCAACCTTT
>NZ_JBFUCY010000055.1:0-24378 GCF_056404995.1 Mucilaginibacter sp. P2_A5 | reverse complement strand
TTTTGCCTAATACAACTTATAACGCTTCTTTTTATATGAAGGGCACGGACAGCAAGCCATTTCCMCCTCGCCCCTGGGAGCCCAAGCCTAAAGTTACTGTTCCGGTAATTGCCGATAACACGGCCGGGCCCATAACCGTAAGTATAGAAAGCAATGACGGTAAAACCGTATATGCTTCGGGAACTATTAATTTGATAAAAAGCGCCTTTTGGAAAAAATATGAACTCAAATTAACAACAGGCGCTGGTGTTAAACCAACAACTGACGCCCGTTTTGTTATTTCAACAAACCGCATCGGGGTTTATTATTTTAACCTCGTTTCGTTATTTCCGCCAACTTACCATAACCGCCCCAATGGCAACCGGGTAGATATCATGAAGTTACTGGCCGATATGAAACCCCGTTTTTTACGTTTTCCCGGCGGTAATTTTCTCGAAGGCCCGAAATTGAACGATGCCTTCCCATGGAAGACCACTTTAGGCGCGCTTGAAAACCGGCCCGGCCATACCGGCTCATGGGGCTACCGCCCGAGTGACGGAATGGGCTTACTTGAATTTTTAGAATGGTGCGAAGACCTGAAGATGGAACCGCTACTTGCCGTTCATGCCGGCTATTCACTCGATGGCGACCATGTGGACGCAGGCCCGCTTTTAAAGCCATATGTAGATGACGCGCTGGATGAAATTGAATATGTTACGGGCGACGTACACACCTACTGGGGCGCTAAGCGTGCGGCCGATGGGCACCCGGCGCCTTTTAAACTCAGCTATGTGGAGATTGGTAACGAAGACGGGTTTGACGCATCTGGCAGTTACGACGGACGCTTTGCCCAGTTTAATGATGGCATTAAAGCCAAATACCCTAACCTTCACTGTATCGCCACCATCGGCGGCAAGGACTGGCTTGGGACCAGGAGTAAACTAACCATTCGCAAGCCCGAAATTGTAGATGAACATTATTACCGCAATGCCTGGGAAATGGAAGAGGATGCGGCACGTTATGATAAGTACGACCGCAAAGGATATAAAGTGTTTGTAGGGGAGTGGGCAACGCGTGAAGGCGAACCAACCACCAATTTGAACGCCGCCCTGGGTGATGCCGCCTGGATGACGGGCATGGAACGAAATTCAGACGTAGTTATCTTGTCGTGCTACGCGCCGTTGTTTGTAAATATAAATAAAGCCACAGCAACTGCGCCAAAGGCCTGGCAATGGGACTCGGACCTGATAGGTTACGATGCTTTAAAAAGCTTTGGTTCACCATCGTATTATGTACAGAAGATGTTTAACAGCTATATCGGCAACAAAGTGGTGCCTGTAGCGGGCGCCAATATCCCTACCCAAACCAGGCCTGCCACCAAACAGGACAGTGCCGCCAATAAAATGCCTCAACCTATACCAGGCATGTTTTATGTAGCTACACGGGACACCAAAACGGGAAAACTGTTTCTTAAAGTAGTAAATGCAACAGGAAAGCCGCAGCAGGTCGACATCGACTTAAATGGTGCCGGAAAGTTATCACCAGAAGGTACCCTGGTAGTCATAAAAGGTAATAAACCCGAAGATACGAACACGATCAGCGACCCGGTAAAAATAGTTCCGGTTACCTCCAAAATAAAAGTGGCTGGCGCTAAATTTACAAGAACATTCGATGCCTACTCGGTAAGCATGCTTCAAATAAATACATTAACTAAGTAAAACCAGGTAAGCATACCAGGACAAAAAAAACAAATGTCAATATGAGAAATGCGATTTACAGGTTATGGATGGCGGCCTTAATTACCACGCTTACAGTGCCGTGTTTATATGCACAAAAAGCCACTAATCCCATTATTTACGCGGATGTGCCTGACATATCCATAGTACGTGTAGGCAACAGCTATTACATGAGCAACACAACGATGCACATGAGCCCCGGCGTACCGATTATGAAGTCGAACGACCTGGTGAACTGGAAGACGGTGGGTTATGCATATGATACTTTAGCAAATATTGATGCAACAAACCTCGCCAATGGCAAAAACATGTACGGGGAGGGTTCGTGGGCAAGTTCTATTCGTTTTCATGATGGCACATATTATGTAAGCACATTTGCGTCAACCACAGGCAAAACGCACATCTATTCTACGAAGGATATCGAGAAAGGCCCATGGAAAGCAAGGTCGTTTACCCCCCTAATGGGCGATAACTCCTTGTTTTTTGATGATGACGGGAAGGTTTATATGATTAGCGGGGGCGGGAAGTTGAGGTTGGTTGAACTGAAAGACGATCTTTCGGGCATAAAACCGGGCGGAACAGATGAAACCATTATTGAAAATGCAAGCTTGCCATCAGGCGGTACCGGTCTTCCTGCCGAAGGCTCCCAGCTGTTTAAGATAAAAGGCAAATATTATCTTTTCAATATTACCTGGCCAAAGGGCAGTATGCGCACCGTTATCATACACCGGGCAGATAAAATCACCGGCCCGTATGAAGGACGAATTGGCCTCCAGGACCTGGGTGTGGCGCAAGGCGGATTGGTTGAAGCGCCAAATGGAGACTGGTATTCTTATTTGTTCCGTGATTATGGCTCGGTGGGCCGTATTCCTTATTTGGTGCCCGTAAAGTGGGTGGATGGATGGCCTGTTTTGGGCACTGACGGCAAAGTGACCGATACACTCGACCTTCCGGCCAGTAAAGGTTTGATCCCGGGCATCGTTGCTTCAGACGAGTTTACCCGTAAAAAAGGCGAACGGGCATTACCACTGGTTTGGCAATGGAACCACAACCCGGATAATAGCTTGTGGTCAGTTACCGCGCGGAAAGGGTATTTACGGCTCACCACCGGCAGGATTGATACCAATTTCCTGGCGGCACGAAATTCATTGACACAACGCACTATCGGCCCGGTATGCTCCGGGACAGTTTCGCTCGACGTTTCTAATATGAAAGATGGTGATTTTGCGGGCTTGGGCCTTTTGCAAAAAAATTACGGGTTGGCTGGTGTAAAAATAACCGGGGAGAGCAAAGCTATCGTCATGATCAATGCAAGCACCGGAAAACCTGTAGGAGCACAAACAATCCCCTTAAACCAAAAGATAGTATACTTTAAGGCCGAATGCGATTTTACAAACAGGAAAGACGTGGCCAGTTTTTTTTACAGCCTGGACGGGAAAACATGGCTGCCATTGGGCACGCAATTAAAAATGGCCTACACCTTCCCTCATTTTATGGGCTATCGTTTTGCTTTGTTTAATTATGCTACAAAAAATATAGGAGGGGCGGCCGACTTTGACTTTTTTCATATAAGAGATTCTATTTCTACGGAAAAATAAAACCTGTTAAATTAACGAACGCAAAAATTGAAAAATATATCTTACTGTTAAGTTGCTTAAAGCCCCGGTTATTTCCGGGGCACAAGCTATCAAAAAACGGCAATAGATTTTCCAGTAGCCCCAGAAGGGGAATCGAACACGACTCATTACCAACTTGCTTGCAAAATTTTATGTGGATTAAATTTAGCTACGCACCGAATTACTCACCACTGTTTGACGCAGATGTTTACAAATCTTACGATATAAAGTTACGAAACATGCTAAATTGCACCAATTAAAATTATACGTTTTAGCTAATTCGATTCAAGATAAACCATCTCAGCATTAAAACGAAGAAGTAAACTAACTTATTTCGGAATTTAAGAAGCTGATTGATAGCCGGAATTAAAGGGCTCTAGAATGTCCCTTTAGAAACTCGATTTTATTTAGTTTCTACTTTGTTACCCATTAATTATAATGTTCTGATATTAAGAACACGTGTAATTTCTGGATACAAAAGTAGATTGTTGACTATGTTAATTCTTTTTCGCTACTCAAAACCGACACTAATTAGTGTTATTTTGCTTAATATAGTTGTGAATGAGTTTTTGTTGATCCCACACTGCTGAGGATTTAAGCGCTCGGTGGAGCAATTAGGCCTTTTAATGGAGCTACGCCTCAACGGTAGGGAGATGCAAAAAAACTTATGCCTGCATTCAAAACCCGGGCCGTGTGCGGGTGGTAGTAGGATAGCAGTAAGAACGACTCAAAATCAATTAGCAAAACATGAAACCTACCAAATCAAAAAGTAAATAATGAAAAAAAAACTAATGCTGGTTGCGATAGCTGTATTAAGTAGTATACTGGCAACACACATTACGGCTTCTGCACAAACAATCGCCAAACACCGCCTGGTTGTTATTACAGACATCGGAAACGAGCCTGATGATTTTATGTCTATGGTGCGGTTAATGCTATACACAAATCAAATCGACATTGTAGGGCTCATCGCTTCAACATCCATTCATCAATCAAAAAAGGTTAGCCCAGAACTCATTGGAAAAGTCATTCGTAGTTATGAGAAGGTGCAACCTAATCTTCTAAAACATGAACCCGGATTTCCGGCAGCGCAAAAATTATTAAGCCTGGTAAAAAAAGGCCTTCCGGTTTATGGGATGGAAGGCGTAGGAAAAGGCAAAGATTCGGAAGGTTCGGACTGGGTGATCAAGATGCTTGAAAAGAATGACAGCCGCCCTTTATGGGTTACTGTTTGGGGCGGCCCGAATGTACTGGCGCAAGCACTCTGGAAAATCAGGGAGACTAAAAGCGAAGGGGAAGCAAAAAGGTTGATAAGCAAGCTCAGAGTATACACAATTTCGGACCAGGATAATTCGGGGCCATGGATACGCAGGAATTTCCCCGACCTGTTCTACATCGCAAGCCCGGGAAATTATTATGCGGCTACATGGTCAGCCATCTTAAGCGTATTTCCCGGCGCCAACAACGAAGTCGTCAGCAATGATTGGCTTATGCGAAATGTCCAGCAGGGACATGGGCCGCTCGGGGCAATCTATCCGGATGTGTCTTTTGGTATGGAGGGTGATACCCCGTCCTGGCTCTCGCTGATTCCCAACGGACTGAACAACCCGGAGCATCCAAACTGGGGTGGTTGGGGCGGACGTTATGAATTTTACAAACCACCCTTCGACCCTAAGCTGAAATGGATTGTTCCGCTGGAAGAAGAGACGAGACCATTTTGGACAAATGCCCAAGACGAATATACACCCTGGGTGCCGGGCAAATGGGGGAGCGCCATCGTAAAAGACACAGCTACATATAAAGACAACCATGTAACGATTTGGAGATGGAGAGAAGAAATCCAGAATGATTTTGCGGCAAGAATGGCCTGGTGCAATACGGATTATAAAGCTGCCAATCACCCACCGGTTGTGAAACTTAATATGCCTGAACAGCTCACGGTAAAATCCGGCGAGACATTTAGTCTTGACGGCAGTGCATCCTATGACCCTGATGGAGATGCCCTAAGTTTTCATTGGTTTCAGTACCGGGAAGCAGGAACGTTTCATAATACAGTAGCGGTTACTCCGGCAGAAAACATGTCTGTCATTCCAGAGTTAAAAGCGCCAGAGGTAGGTAGTCTCCAAACTACTCACTTCATCTTGAAGGTTACCGATAAAGGAACGCCCCGGCTAACCCGATATAAAAGAGTAATTGTAACCATTCTTCCAAAGCAATGAACGATAACAACATGGTATTTTTTACAGCCAATAACAGTAGAAAAAGTGAGGGTGAAAAATTTCATTTGAGCTTGGGGTCTCAAAATGTTCGGAAATGTTTATTTCTATTACTATAACCCATTTGATCATTCGGTTAACCAAGTAACTAACGGACACCTGGAAACGGGTTCGTTGATTAGCGGAAACTGGGTTTTATTCAAAAAGAACGAGATCTCATTCCTGGTGTTTACAAAAAAGCACTTCTCAAATCTGTAGGCGTAAAATAGAAATATCTCGCCTAAAAACAAAAATTCGATATTGATAACTGAATCCAGATTTAATTTAGAGATCAATATTTTTCTCGCCTAAACTTCCAATTCGCCGTAATTTTTCAATGAATTGGTTCGAAAAAACGCCACTGTGGGGAGGTTTTAGTTTTAAAAGCTTCGTCCTCAGACCGAGCTCGAACCATTTATAAAGATAGCGTCCGAATTCTTTCAGTCATAATAAACTAAAACTATGGTAACTCGTTTATCAAGAAATATTGTTTTATGCCGTCAAACACCTACTTTAAATTCCGTGGCCGTTTTGAGTTACATCCTCATCGTTACGATATCGGCTGGCCGATATTCACAGAAAGGATTTTCGGTTTAAATTTCTTTGTAGATAAGATCTATAAAATTAGGCAAAATGAATATCCTTCGTTTTACAATCACCAATTAAATCACTACCTGAAAGGGGACGCTGGTCAGGAAGAAGCTTTTTTCAATCATGTTTATGACATCATAACCACCAGGATCAAATTCTATAAAGGCTTAAAACCGTCTGGTAGCGCCTATGCCAAAGGATTGATTTTTACAGCTAAGCTGGAAGTATTCTTGACATTCCTTAAAAGTATCGATCAGTGGCATAAAACACAACCTTTGGAATCGGTCATCAGCGATAAAAATAGATTGATCGACCAGTTAGAGGCAAGAATCAAGGAGTTAGAAAGCCAGGTTAAAGAATCCGTTAAATACGAAGCCGGTGAAAAGATCGTCATCAGCAAAGACGGCCTGCCTGTGTTTATTGACTTAATTGATCAGGTGAGGGAATTGAAATTGCCAAATGGCAATAAATTGGTAAACAGCCAAACGGCAAGCCCCTGGTATAAATTGATCGCCAAGCACTTTCTCAATGGTGATAAACCCATAGCAATCGGCACCGCCCAGAATTATTTCCCGGCCGACAAGGATAACCCGCCGCCGAAATACACGATCATCAGCGAAAAAGATAAACTCTTCAAAATTATTCAAAAGCCTAAGAAATAGGCTTTTGTCTTTTTATTCATGACCAAACGGCTCCAATGGTCATTCATTTTGTTGTTTTAGCCCTCACTTTTGAACCAATGTATTCAGTGGCTGGTATTTTATTTTTCCGCTGAACGGGTTTAATAAAGAAAGGAGGGAATTGCCGTGCGAAACTAAACAAGATGTAACAAACAAACATTTGGGGTCACCCTATTAAAGTCCCCAATTAATAAAATAGGGTTTGCCCAAATTTGGGCAAGAATTATTTACGAAAACAATATCAACTATGACAGCAATTGAATTGATCACAAAGGAGGATTTGAAAGAGTTTAAAGGTGAGTTATTAAAGGAGATCAAACAACTGATGCAGCCGGGACAGGGGCAATCTAAAAAATGGCTGAAGAGTGCGGAGGTAAGAAAGCTTTTAGGCATATCCCCCGGCACACTTCAGAACTTAAGGATCAACGGTACATTGCATTTTACCAAAGTTGGCAGCATCATGTATTACAAACTGGAAGACATCAACAAGATACTGGAGGGTGAGGGCAAATGAAGTTGCAGAAGGAAATTGTTAAAGAACTGGCAAACTATACCAGCCTGGTCAGGCGTATGGAAAAGGATAATCGGCTGCTGCCAACCCATCTTAGTCTGTTCACAGGTTTATTTGTTTGCTGGCAGCGGAATGGTTTTGCAAGCCCGTTTAGTGTGACCCGGAAAACGCTCATGGCGTTTTCCAAGGTCGCTTCGATTGCAACGTATCACAAGTGTATCAAGGAACTCGATGAATATGGTTACATCCGCTATGAGCCATCATACCATCCCAAACTCGGTAGCCAGGTTTACTGGCCTGCTGATTGGGAAGTGTAGCCCGAAACGTTGTATCGGTATATCTGTATACCGGGCTATACAAATAACTGCATATCGGAATAACTGTTTATTCCGATATATGGATAGACAGATATCCATATATATATAATCCGGTGGAGCCATTGGCTGCACCGGTAATGATTTGATTCGCAAATCAGGAAGAAAACCGGCGGTCGCTTCGCGAAAGCGAAGTGAGCAAGCGGAAGTTGGGCAGAGCCCTACTTTGCTTGCCCTACGCTTCGCTACGGGGGGTTTACGTATCCTCCGGGGATACTTTAGGGCGTTTCCGCCTATGAAATAAAAGAAAACAGGATACTCGGCGGTATCCTGTATATAGGAATAAAGGCATAACTGTATAAACAGCTATGCCGTCAATATGGGAAGATAAGCATGGAAGATATTAATGTGAGATCAGTGAGATACCCCGTTGCGGTAGATCAGAAGTTTGAAAAGATCGCCCTTAAACTGGGCAGGACTAAGCGGCAGGTCTTTATCCAGATGGTCGATTACTTTTATAAAAGCAAGAAAGACCCGCTGGACCTGAATGATGAGTTGTTAAAAAATGCCCTGATGAAGAACCACCAGCAATACATCGGTTTTATCAAAAGCCAGGAGAACATGCTGCTCATCCCGATCAAAACAGAAATGGACAGGGTATCAGTATCACAGGCCAAGATCATCGAAAGGTTTAATACGCAAATCCTCAAGGCGAATACGGACTTGTTAAATAATCAGCATGCCCTGTCGCAAAAGTTAACCGGAATAGATGCGCTGATGGAAATCATCTCGAAAAACCAAAAAAGTAAGGAACACCTGAAAAAACAGTTCCTGTTCATTCTTGACGGTTATATCAAATCAAGGGAGGCTTTCGGGATGATGACATCGGCAAGGGAAAAAGATGAGCTGATCGCTGTTACCAGATCACAGGTCAGTTTGCTTTAATCATGTATTTAATATCCCTTGTAGGAGGTAGGGAGCAATATGTTTATCAATATTACAGACAGCAAAGAAGCGGCGAACAAAGGCAGCAGCGCTGGGTTGGTAAATTACCTGGAAAAAGAAAACCGGCTCGACCATAAACAGGAACCTGAATACTGGTTCAATGGTCAGCAGATCAGGATCGAGCCTTATGAGGTGATGCGCAGCATAGATGGTAATGTCGCCAAGCTGGGTAAAGACGATGCTAAGTTTTTCTTAATCAATATCAGCCCGAGCCAGAAAGAGATCAGGTTTCTGAAAGAACAATATGGCGAAGATGGTGCTAAAGAACAAATGAAGGGTTTTTCTGTCAGGGTGATGGATGCCTACGCCCGGAACTTTAACCGGGATGGTGTGAACAGTAACGAAGACCTGTTATGGTTCGCCAAGTTAGAAAACTACCGTTATTATAGCTATAATGACCCGGAAGTAAAACAAGGTTTGAAACAGCGGGGCGAACGTAAAGAAGGCGAGCAGATGCATGTGCAGGTTATTGTCAGCCGTAAGGATATAACCAATAAGATCAAGCTTAGCCCGATGAACACTTCAAGGGGAAAGAATGCCGAGCATTCCAAAAAGATGGGGCAGTTTGACCGGGTAGCATTCAAACAGAGCGGTGAATCTCTTTTTGACAGCCTGTTTGGATTTGAAAGGCAGCTTAAAGATACGATGGCATACGCCAATGTGCAGAAAAACGGCGAGTTATCGCAGCGGGAGCAGCTGGGCATATTAGCCGAAGGCGCTTCGCAGAATTATGAAAGCAGGTCGTTGGCTAATGAATTGGCCCAGGGTGTTGCAGAAGGCTTGTTTACGACGACGGCGGGGATGCTGTCCGCAGCAGGTAAGACGGCGTCAAGCTTTTTGGAAGTGATGCTGGAACCTATATATACAGGAGGTGCTAATATTGTCCCTGAAAGCGAAGCCGAAGCAAAGAAAAAACGAAAGAAAAAATCCCAGGGCCAGCAGGTGTCGCGTTGAACAAGGGCGCTGTTACTATAACAAATGGATATTTTTGATAGAGGAAAGCGGCCAAGCAGCTGCGGCAGGTGGCTGCATTACACCACGCGCTCCGCTCCGGGTTCCATTACGCCGTCAGCCTCGCCGCCGCACGTACAGGAGTGTATTCGTTCCTCATACACACCTGCCCTTCCCTGCGCGGGTTAGCGGTTAGTCACAGCACCGCGGTCACAAAGATAGCTACGCATGACAACCGTCAAGGGCATGTAAACCGGCTATCGCCGGCCCTTGACGGTTGTCATGCTAACAGCTCCGGTTGTTTAAGCGGTGAAATGACCGGGTGTGTGCAGTTGAATATGGGGCACATCGCGCATATTCCGGTTTCCTATTTAACCTTGCAAATTACCGCTTGATGCCACCGCTACCCAATGAACGCCCAAAATTCTGATCTTGTTCTGGTTTTATTATTATACGTTGTTGCTCTTGCGTTTTCTCCATGGATGTACCCATGTCTTGAGCAATGCGGTTAACCCATTGCGGTAAACTAGGAGCCTGTTCAACAAGTTTGCCGTCCGCGTATTTCAGATATACTGAAATATTTTGTCCCTTTTCCTTAGATGCGGCTTTCATCAGGATAACCTGGTCAAAAGCACCGTAATATTTTTGTAGGTTAATTAAAGACTGCTCATAATTGGCTTTGATGTTATCTGCCGATACATCATGCCCTCCTTTAGCTACTCTTAAACGTACACGCTCAAAAGACATAGCAATTTCATCCAGGCCAAAGAAAAATAATCGGGTACTGTAGCCCTTAAGCTTAAATTCATTGACTGATTTCAGGATATCTTCTGTTCGAAAGTTAGTCTCGAAAGCACAGGTTGCATTTTTGGCTTGCATGGTTTCTTTCCAATCCGAAAACACATGCCCGTTAACTGCGTCATATAAATTACCGCTGTTTAAACCTGGAAATTGCTTTTTAAGCAGTATAAATTCTTTATCGCCATCAAAAATAGGAGTACCAGGTGGTACCATAGAGGATGACAGCGTGCTTTTACCGGCGCCATTTGGCCCGGCAAAAACAAATAGTTCCGGCTGTTCCATTAAAATCTCCTGCTGACTATCTGGCTGTCACCTGTGGTGGTATTTACTTTAACCAACTCTCGATGATCGGCATATTCACGAATAACGTGATTATTATACTCTTGATTTCCGGCTGCCTCATAAACGTTATAGAGACCTAAATGAGTGTTTTCGGCTTCTACGTTTTGGATTTCAGGACGCAACCGTTCTTCCAGCTCTTTTAAAGAACATTCAAAAACTGGTATGTAAGTTAGTTGTTCCATTAGAATTTGTAGTTCAGCTGCCTTTGCTGGGTGCCAATGGCTCACAGGAATAAGAACAGCGGTTGCTTTTTGTTGTTCGTCGTAAACAATATTAAATGTATCCTGACCGACGAACTCTTTCAAATTTAGTGTTTTATACATGATTTTACAAATTATTGTTTAACAATAGCGTGATGCTGACGCGCTTTTTTGTGCTGAATTGCCCCATGGGGAAACCTCATATTATTGGATTGAGATTGGACAGGCGTTGGCTTACTTATGTTGCCTGGTTGTTCTTGTAGTAACCCTGCCAACGCATTGATCTGTATTTTTAAAGCCAATGCAAATCCGAAAGAAATTGCGGCTGTGATAACCAAGCCGAAATAAACAAGTAGCATTTTTAGTGTTATTTGTCCCGGAGAGGATTTAGGTACTTTATCAAGTTTTTTCTCCAAACGGTCTATAGCAATTTCTAATTTGTTATCCGGTTGACGGTTAACCAGCTTATCCAGTTTCACGCCGATCTGTTCAAGTTGGGAAGCATAATCCGGCAAATAAACTTTTGGATAGTTATCAATGTTCCTCCCCATGTTGGCTATGTGGTCATTATAGGTTTTGCTGTGTTGGGTTGCCCTGGCGGTAACTTCCTCCTGCGAATCGATTATGTCATTGTTTTGATTGCTCATTTTCGTTAAGTGTTTAATTCTGTAAAAGCTATCGGCCAAGGGAACGATTGATCTCGTTTTTCCCTTTTGTGTTGATTAAGAATATAATGAATAACCATGAAGCCGCTTGAGCCTTCATGGTTATTGGGTAGGGGGCTTTTAATAAAGTTGCCTTAGCTTAGACATATCTTGGCCTACCTTTAGGTCTAGAATCTTTGCATAATGCTGGGTCGTTTTGATGTTAGTATGCCCCAGCATTTTGCTTACGCTTTCAATAGGTACGCCATTGGAAAGTGTCACCGTCGTTGCAAAGGTGTGTCGTGCAATATGGAAGGTTAACTTTTTGGGGATGGCACAGATGTCGGCGATTTCTTTTAAGTAAGCGTTCATCTTTTGGTTGGTGGATACAGGAAGTGCTTTACCTGAATTTTCGCGAATCGGAGAATCACTATATTTATTCAGGATAGCAATTGCCGATGGTAAAAGGGGGATACGTGTGGGTGTAGCTGTTTTCTGCCGTTTGGTATTGATCCATTTCTCACCGTCAGGGCCTGTGACAATCTCAAACGCTTTAAGCTTGTACACATCCGCATAGGCCAGGCCGGTATAGCAGCTGAAAAGAAAAATATCCCTGATCTGCCCTAAACGTTCAGTTGCGAATTGCTTAACGGCCATCCGCTGCAACTCTTCATTATTCAAAAATACCCTGTCTACTACTTTTACTTTCGCTTTGTAATTCACAAAAGGATCACTGTTTAACCAACCGCTTGCAATACAGATCCGAATAATCTTTTTAAAGTTTTTAAGGTATTTAACAGCTGAATTATTCGCGCATTTTCTTACGGAACGAAGGTAAAAATCATAACTTACTATAAAATCATGATCAATGTCCCCGATGTCAATATCGGCGGTATTATACTTCCATTTGATAAATTCGGAAGTATGTTTTAAAGAAGTTTGATAACGCTCTAATGTCCCTTTTGCAAAATCGGCGCCGACCAAAGCTGCCACCTGCTTATTGTGATCCCTAAATATATCAATGATCATCCTAACGGATTCCGTTTTACCTGTGAGTTTATTTTTCAGGCGTTCGGCTGTAATGGCTGCTTTTTGCTCCGTAAGGTTTTGATGCGCGTCATACACCATAGCTTGTAACTGGTCAAGGTATGCGTTAAAGGTTCTGGAAGCTTCCTTGGTTCCTTTTAACCGTCCTACCTTGCTATTCCATTGCAAAGGATCGCAGCTTCGTGCTGTGGTAGTTTCAGACCGCTTACCGGCAACGGTAATACGAAGATAGATCGGCACGGGGCCGTCTGTGTAGTTTTTTGGTTTCTTCAAATAGAAGAGTAAGCTGAAATTAGTTTTCATGTTAAATAACATTAAAAAGTGAAACAAAACTAAGCTTACAGCTAATCATAATCAAGATGTTTAAATAATGAACATCTTGATAGTCAAAAAGATATGACTAATTCGGTGAGTTTAAATATCTCAAAATTTACTCACCTCATTACGCACTGTTTATATGCGATCCGGTGGATATTTTAAGCGTTTGATATAAAAACAAAAGCCTGCAATCATATGATTTGCAGGCTTTTATATAATTTGATATCAAAATCAGCGGAGAGCTAGGGATTCGAACCCCAGGAACCTTTCACAGTTCAACAGTTTTCAAGACTGCCGCAATCGACCACTCTGCCAGCTCTCCGGGGACAAAAGTACAAATCCGGGCCGGATTGACAAGTATAGAAATGATTTTTTTTCAATTTCTTAACATTTGTGGCTAAGTTTTTGATAAACAGGTTGTTATTTTTGCAGATGCTCCGCTTTTTTTTGCCTGAAGCTGTTATACTTGGGTTTTACCACCTTAATACTGCGTTTTGAAAGATCAACGGCGGCGTTTAATTCAAAGCCGATAAGTAAAATTAGCGAGTTTACATACATCCAAAGCATGGCCACAATGATGGTTCCTAATGAGCCGTAAACTTTGTTGTACGATGAAAAATGATCAATATAGTAGGAGAATCCAATAGAAGTTATCACCGCTAACCCTGTTGCCAAAACAGAACCTGGATTAATAAACTTCCACTTTTTTTTATGCGCTGGGCCGTACCTATACAATACCGAAACCGTTACAAAGAATATGATCACAATGACCGACCAGCTGACGACGAATTTGAGCACCAGGATGGCGTAGTACCAAAAAGTATTTTCGCTGGCTATATGGTGCTTTATAAAGCTTATAATACTGTCGCCAACTACCAGGATACCGATTGCTACCAAAAAGGATAAACTAATGGTAACGGTAAGTGCAAGGGCTATACCGCGCCTTTTAAGCCAGCTGCGCCTGTCGGTAACTAATGATGATTTGTTAAATGCCGTCATCAGGTTCATTACACCGTTGGTAGAAAAATACAGCGTAGTTAAAAACCCAAATGATAACAACTTACCATTTTGGTTCTTGATAATATCGATGATGGTAGCCCTGAAAGCCAGGTAAGCGTAATCTGGCATAATGCTTGCCAACACCCTCAGTAACTCCTTTTGGAAGTTGCCAATGGTAATGTATGGGATAAGTGTACACACAAATATAGTGGCTGGGAACAGGGCCAGCATAAAGTTATACGCCAGCGACGATGCGCGGTTTACCAGCGAGCTTTTAGAGATTTCGGCGATAAAGAAATCGATTACCGTGTATAATGGCAACGGACGAAAGCCGGGGATAACGATATACTTTGTCCACTCTACAATGAATTGATAAAATTTAAAGCGCAGTAAAAAGTGGTGAAGCCATCTCATCTAACCAAACTTACTCAAAAAAAGGCAATAATTTATCTATAAAATCCTGTGGCGGCATGCAGGGGCGGTTTGTTTTCATATTGATGAAAACCAGTAAAGTTTCACCGGTATTAATTAGGTCACCCCGTTGGTTACTTAACTCATATCTGAAATGAATTCGGATGCCCGGCATTTTATCCATGATTACTTTTACGCTTATTTCCTCATCATACAAAGCGGGCTTCAGGTATTTGCATTTAAGCTCAAGCACGGGCATCATAATGCCCGATTGTTCCATGCCGCTATAAGTTAATCCAAGGCTGCGCAGCATTTCTACACGGCCAACTTCATAAAATTCAGCGTAATTGCCATAGTACATGTAGCCCATCTGGTCGGTTTCGCCGTATCGTACCCGTATTTTGGTGGCATGCTCAAACATTACCGTTTAATATTACGTTCATTTAGCGCTTTCTGAAAAGCGTGGGCGTTCACCAAATGATCGGCGACATTATTGGCGAAAGCATGATAGCCGGAAAAATCAGCTTTGGCACACATGTATATGTAATCGTTATTTTGATGATCGAGCACTGCATTTACGGCGTTAACGGATGGCATCATGATAGGGCCGGGGGGCAGGCCGGTATGCAAGTAAGTATTGTATGGTGAATTGTATGACAAGTAACGGTTTAACACCCGCTTGATGGTAAAATCATTCAACGCGAAAATTACAGTAGGGTCAGCTTCCAGTTTCATGCCTTTTTTAAGACGGTTGAGATATAATCCTGCAATGGCCGGCATTTCATCGTCATGCAGCGCTTCGGCATCAACTATCGAGGCTAATACGGATACTTCCTGTTGCGAAAGATTAAGGGCGGTAGCTTTTTGCTTGCGTTCGGCCGTCCAAAATTTCTGGTAGTTGGCATACATCTTTTTAAAGAATTTATCGGGCGATGTATTCCAGTACATTTGGTAAGAGTTGGGCATAAACATGGTGTACACGTTATCGGTAGTAAAACCATACTGAGCCACGTAGCTTGATGAATCAAGCAGGTTAATGATTGATGCCGAATCGGGCTCGATTCTCTTGGATACAAAACCCGCAAATTGCTCCTTTTGCCGTAAGCCATGAAACTCCAGTTGCACAGGCTCCTGTGTGCCAGAGGCCAGCATGTTGATGAGCTTACGGTTGCTCATGCCTTCGTGAAGATGATATCGGCCCGGTTTAACCCGGTGTGTATAGTTCATGTTTACAGCCGCCCAGTTAAAGGTAACGGTATCTTTAACCATACCTTCATTCTGCACGGTTTTTATTACGTCGGCGTAGGTTGCGCCTGTATGTATGTATAAATACTCCTGTTTGGCAGTTACGTTGGGGCCAAAGTATTTATAGTAATAGTTTACACCAACACCTGCCAGTATGATAATAATCACAATTACAAATGCGATGATAAATTTTTTTAATGGTCCTGATTTTGACTTTTTCTCAGTCATGATAAATTAGCTATAAATGGTAATTGTTTAGTTTTTATCACACTAATTTCACTAATGTTGTCTAATTAAATGAATTAGAAAATTAAGGTGATAATTTATTTGATTTTTATGAGGCAGATTATAACCCGTTATATCTGTATTTTTTCCATTAATTTAATTCGTGAAATTCGCTTTAATTAGTTCCAATTAGTGTCTGATTTTTTGAATGGCTATCAATCCGCCTGTTAAGTTTTTAACATTTTGATAACCGTTTTGCAGTAATAGTGTTTGAGCGGTTTCACTGCGTAAACCAACTTTGCAGATAACGATCAGTTCGTCTGTTTTGTTGTAATCCCAGGTATTTAGCCTGGCTGCAAGTGTGCCAAGCGGAATGTTTACACCACCGATATTAAACGTATGGTATTCAATGTCTTCCCGCACATCTATGATATCGAGTTGTTCGCCGTTGCTAAGGCGTGCAAGTAAGTCGATAGCATTAATTTGTTGGGGCTGCATCGGTTTTTGCACCTTGAGAAACAGTAATGTTCATACGTGTACCTATGCTGGTTTTACTCAGCGAATCGGTTTTCATAGGGTACTGGGCGGTTACAACCACATTGGTCGAGTCGGTTATTGTACCCTGGTAAGTTATTGTGCCTATAGTCAGGCCGGCACCTTTAATGGCAAAACGTGCGGCATCAAGGTCAAGGTTAATTAGTTCGGGAATGGCCACCTCGCTTGCTCCTTCGCCATCGCCCAAAACAAGGTCTACCTTAGAGCCTTTTGGTAGTTTAAAGCCGGTTTTAATAACCACGCCGCCGAAACGGACCTCCAAAATGCGGTCACGGGCAATATCCGACCGGTATGTAGTATCGCCAATTTTTAAGCCATAGTTGGATAAGGTAGCGGTTGCTTCACGGTAGCTGGCCTGTTCCAGGTCTGGCAGGGCCACCGGAGGTGCCTGCAATGTAACCATGGTTAAATATATCACGCGGCCTTCTTTTACATTGGTGCCGGGATCAGGGTCTTGCTCGACAACGGTTCCGGGCTCAACGTCCTCCACATAAACCGAATCTATTTTATAACCAAAGCCCTGGTCTTTTAACAATGCCATGGCGCGGTCAATTTTTTCACCTTTAAGCTTTGGTACGGGTATTCCCGAGCCGTGATTGGTATAATATCCCAGGCTGTAAAAGGCTATTAAAACAACAGCTATTACAGTAACAATTGCACCTAAAAGGTTATAACGAAATGATTTTGTTTTTAAATAAAGACCAAATTTGCTCATTGGTATGTGTAGGGATAATTACAGTCAAATAAGTATCAAACATAGTGATAATTTCGGAATTCGGATTTTCGAATTCGGATTTAAGGAATTTGAAATTGATAATTTATATTTCGGTTTAGCAAATTCAAGAGTATTATCCTTACTTTGGAAATCGAAAATCAACACACTTGAAAGTTGAAAAATATTAAATCCGAATTCGAAAATCCGACATCCGAAATCAAATGAAGAACATAGCCCTTTTGGCCGGTGGTTTTACCGGTGAGTATGAAGTATCTGTAAACAGCGCCAAAAATATTGCCGCCAGCCTTGATGCCTCAAAATATAAAGTTTATACCATTTATGTAAACCGCAACAGGTGGATTCATGAGGCCAGCCATGGTGTGGTTGATGTTGATAAAAACGATTTCAGCATTACCCTGGGTAGCGAAAAAATTAAATTCGATTTCGCTTTTATTACTATACACGGTACTCCCGGCGAAGATGGCAAGATACAGGGGTACCTGGATATGCTGGGCATCCCATATAACACCTGTGATGCTACTACATCGGCTATTACCATGAACAAGGCTTATACCAAAACTATAGTAAATGGCATACATGGCCTGCATACCGCCCATTCTATGCGCCTGTTTGAAAAAGATATGCATGATGTGGCTATCATAGCTGCTACGCTTAAATTTCCGTTGTTCATCAAACCCAACAATGGGGGCAGCAGCGTAGGTATGAGCAAGGTTTATAATGTTGCCGGCTTACCAGATGCGCTGAAAAAGGCTTTCCACGAAGATGAGCAAATACTGGTAGAAGAATTTATTAAAGGCCGTGAGTTTAGTATAGGTATAGCCCGGCTGAAGGGTAAAATTACCGTGCTGCCCGCAACAGAAATATTAACCACCAAAGATTTTTTTGATTACGAAGCCAAATACACATCGGGCGTGACCAAAGAGGTAACCCCCGCCGATTTGCCGGCCACGCAAGTTGAATTGATAGCCGATATCGTAACCGAAGTTTATATCCGCCTTAATTGCAAAGGCATGGTAAGGGTCGATTTTATTTTGCTGGAAGGAACTAACGACTTCTATTTTATCGAGATAAATACAACGCCAGGCCAATCTGCCAATAGTCTTATACCGCAACAGGTTAGGGCTGCGGGTATCGATCTGGGCGAATTTTACGGCACTTTGATAGAGGGGGCGATATAAGAATGTTGGATTTCGGATTTATTAAAAATATACAGACGCATCACATGCGTCTTTTTTATTGAGCATGTAACAAAGCCGACATTTTTACCATCAAACCAACAATGCTGCAATTCATAAAATTTAAAAAACTATACAGCGGGTTCCCGGCCCTTAAGATAGATGAACTTACCATCAACCCGGGTGTTTATTGGATAAAGGGAGTTAACGGATCGGGTAAAAGCACACTGCTAAAGTCCATAGCCGGTATTTTATCTTTTAATGGTGATATTTTGTTGGATAATACCATCAGCATAAAAAAACAACCGGTAGCCTACCGGAAACTAGTAAACTTTGCCGAAGCCGAACCTGTTTTCCCCGAGTTTTTAACGGGCTCCGAAATGATTGCCCTTTTTGCGCAGGCAAAGGATGCACCGGCAGGGCAGGAGCAGCATTATATAGATACCATGCAGATGCAAAGCTACGTTGGCCAGCCTGTAGGGACTTACTCCAGCGGGATGCTTAAAAAATTGTCGCTGGTTTTGGCGTTCCTGGGCAATCCTAAACTTATTTTGTTAGATGAGCCGCTCATTACCATAGATACCGCATCTTTAAAAATCTTAAACAGCTGGATTGCCGAGCGGCATCTTCAGCAAGGTACCAGTTTCCTGCTTTCATCGCACCAAACGCTTGAGCTTGATGAGTTGCCCAAAGCGGGAGAGTTGCTGGTTGAAGAGCAAACCTTAAAGTTTATAGCATAATGAAGCAGCCGTTAACCAATGTGCTGGTAAAAGTATTTGCTTTTGGTTTTTACCAGGTGCACGCGCCTATATTGTTTTTTGCATTTTTTATATTGGTTGGCTGTGTGCCCGGCAATATGCTCATCAGTTATCATGAATCGTTAATGATGGCCATGTGCAGCAGTCCGGTAATGTTGGCGGTAGTTATTGGCGGCTGGCTGTTATACGTTTTTAAAAGCTGGTATTACGTTTCTGTACAATTGCTTGCGCCCGAAAAACAGTTTTTGTTTTACAGCAGCAACGCGCTAAGCCGTAAACGGCAATTAAAAAGCTGGGGCTATACACAAGTCATTATTTTAAGCCCGGTTATCATTTACGCCATAATGGCGGTTTGCGTAGCTGTGGTGCATCATTATTATCTGTTACCTGCTGTGATCATTTTGTTTTTAACAGCCATGGTTTGGTGCAGCGCACTAATATATACACGGATATTAAACCAGCTGATTGACGGCAGCAGCCAATCCTTTTTGCTAAAGCTGAGCAGTAAATGGCGTAAGCCATACTTTAGCCTGTACATCTATCATGTATTTGATAGGCTTAAAGTGCAGTACTTTGTTACCAAAGCATTGTCGTGGTTAATTATAACCGGTGTTTTTTATTTATTTGCTGATGTGAAGAATGATTTACGGCTGGCCGGGATAGCCATCCTGGCCGTAATAACAGCGCATGTGGTTTTGATATTTGAGGCGCACAGGTTTGAAGAAACACGCTTAAGTTTTTCGCGCAACCTGCCTTATACCAGGCTCAAGTTGTTCATTAATTTCGCGGGTGTTTATTTCTTTATGCTGATGCCCGAAAGTGTTTGGCTGTTTAGTCGGTTTAGCCCATTAATGGCTGTGGAATTATTGCTAGCGGGGTTAAGTATCGCCATGCTTTTTCATTGCCTGCTTTACTGGTTTGGCTTAAATATGGACAAATATATTCAATGGATACTGGCCTTATTTATTGTACTGTTTTGGGTAATTATGTTTCACCTGCTTTGGGTATTGATACCGCTTAACCTGGGTGTGGCTTACCTGTTCTTTTATTTTAATTACTACAATTACCAGGGCATGGTAGTTAAGGATAAGTAACATGCCATCTGCAACCAATCATCCTGTCGCGGCCGCTCATGTCTTGTCGCAACTCAATATCGGTAAAATGTTTGTCGCGTAATAATTCAACAGTTTCTTTACCTAAACTCTCATTAATCTCAAAAAATAAATAACCGCCCGCGGTTAAATTACCCGAAGCAAAATCGGCGATAGCCCTGTAAAACAGTAGCGGATCATTTTCAGGTACAAACAGTGCGGTATGCGGCTCAAAATCTGTTACGTTGGTGTGCATTTGCCTTTTGTCGTCCAGCGTTACGTAGGGCGGGTTACTGACGATGATGTGGTGAGTGGTAAGTAGTGAGTGGTGAGTGGTGAGTGGTGAGGGGTGAGTGGTCGCGATATTTAAAATATCGGCCTTGATAAATTGCACATGAACATCATTTAAATCAGCATTTTCTTTGGCGGTTTGCAACGCGCCTTTGGATATATCAATTGCCGACAGCTGTGCCTGTGGTAAATTCTTTTTTAAACTGATGGCAATACAACCGCTCCCCGTACCAATATCCAATATACTGCCTGCAAACTGTCCGTTGCTAATCGCTGACCGGGAACTGCCATCTGCCCACTGCCCACTGCCAACTGCCAACTGAGAACTGCCCACTGCCAACTGCCCACTGCAAACCGCCAATATCCACTCCACCAATTCCTCAGTTTCGGGGCGGGGGATAAGCACATTGGGATTTACCTTAAACGGTAGCCCATAAAACTCGGTAACCCCTAAAATATATTGAATAGGCTTGCCGGTTATCAGCTCGGCAACAATATTGGTTAGTTTTTGGGCTAGTTCATTATTTAGTTCCCGTTCCGGGAATGCTTTAATAGATGCTTTTGATAGGTTGGTTACCTGGCTGATAGTTAATAAAGTAAGTGACTCTACCTCATTAGCATCATATACTTTGTTCAGCTGTTTGTAATCTTCAAAAACATCCTTTATGGTAATCATGCAACAAAGTAACATAAAAGCTACTTTTGCAGCATGGTTCAACATGAAATTTTTATGCAGCGCTGCCTTGAACTTGCCCAGCTTGGTGCCGGGCAGGTGAGCCCTAACCCGATGGTAGGCGCGGTAGTTGTTCATGAAGGCAAAATAATAGGCGAGGGTTATCACCGGAAATATGGCCAGGCCCATGCCGAAGTAAACGCGATAGCTCAGGTATTAGCTAATTTTGATAATGCAGCCGAACTGTTAAAGCAATCAACCATATACGTTTCATTAGAGCCCTGCGCGCATTATGGTAAAACACCGCCTTGCGCCGATTTGATTATTGAGCATCAAATCCCCCTTGTGGTTGTTGGCACCCGCGACCCTTTTGCGCAGGTTGATGGTAAAGGAATTGAAAAACTGGAAGCTGCCAGTATTGAAGTGATAACAGGTGTGCTGGAAAAAGAATGCCAATGGCTTAATCGCCGGTTTTTTACCAAAGTACAAAAGCACCGGCCATACATTATATTAAAGTGGGCCCAAACCAACGATGGTTTTTTTGCGCCCGATGATGGTAGCCAGCTTTGGATAACGGGCACCCAATCGCGCAAACTGGTACATAAATGGCGCAGCGAAGAGGATGCTATTTTGGTAGGGAAAAACACAGTTGCCATTGATAACCCGCAATTAAACGTACGATACTGGGAGGGAAGATCGCCCAAAAGGGTGGTGATAGATAGGAGACTGGAACTTAGTAAAGAGGCCAACGTATTTGATCAATCTGTTGAAACACTGATTTTTAATGAAATAGAATTTAACGCCGACGGAAAAAACAAGTACATTGCATTGGAGGATTTTGACCGCTATGTGCCCCAATACATTTTGTACCAATTATATTTGCAGGATATTCAATCAGTGATCATAGAAGGGGGCGCTCGCACGTTGCAGGTGTTTATTGAAGCTGGACTTTGGGATGAGGCCCGCATTTTTACCGGCAAAACTGTTTTATCAAAAGGGATAAAATCACCACAAATAACAGGTATACTTGCCGGCGAAACATTTATTGAAAACGACCGTTTACAAACGTTATACAACCAATAAGAATTAAAAATAAGAATCAAGAATCAAGACAGGAGAAAATACAGAAGAACCAAGAGTCAAGACGGAAGAAAATAAGGTTTGGCACATAATGCAGATTGTAGATTAGTTGCTTGACAACATAACTGAAGACAAAATAGTTTTTTCTTAATTCTTGACTCTTGATTCTTGACTCTTCTACACCAAGCCAATTATGCTATTTGTCTTTTTAAGTATTTGTTGTAGTGTTATTGTGTCGGTTATGCTTAAGCTGGCAAAAAGGTACCATATTGATGTTTACCAGGCTGTAACCTGGAATTATTCGATGGCTATCCTGCTTACCTGGTTTTTTTACAGGCCGTCGCTTACAAGCCTTAATAACGCACCTATTTTTAATTACTTGGCACTCGGGTTGTTATTTCCCTCCGTGTTCCTGATTATGGCTACATCTGTACGCAAGGCCGGTATTGTACGTACAGATGTGGCGCAGCGTTTATCGTTGTTTATTCCCATTGTATCGGCTTTTTTACTATTTGGCGAGGCTTCAAATACAATTAAAGTTATAGGTATTATATTGGCGTTTGTTGCTATTCTTTGTTCAATTCCGTGGCAAAAAACAACGGGCAGGCCTAATCATAAAAACTCTGAAAAAGGTTCATGGATCTATCTGCTTGTCGTTTTCCTGGGATTCGGAATTATAGATGTGTTGCTAAAGCAAATCACCCAGGTTAACAATGTACCTTTTACTACTGCAATCTTTGTCGTCTTTATTCTTGCATTCACATTGTCGTTCATTGGCTTATTGTACCAGGTGTTCACAAAAAAAATGCGGTTCTCATGGCCACATATCCTCATTGGTTGGGTATTGGGTTTATTTAATTTTGGTAATATTCTTTTTTATCTGAAGGCGCACAAAGCATTGGCAAATAATCCCTCATCGGTATTTTCATCAATGAACATTGGGGTTATTGTTGTAGGAGCTTTAGTGGGCATGCTTATATTTAAGGAAAAGTTAAGCACCATCAATAAAATCGGGCTTATAGTAGCTATACTGGCTATAGTTGTTATCTATTTTCCGCAAACATTAGGCTTTTTGCATTTGTAACTCAATATTTCACTATTTGTAACTCAATATTTCACTGATGAAGGGCTTTCCGCCTTAAGCCTTCAGCTTTTAGCTCCAAACAATGCTTTTTGACGATACTTATCAAACTATTGAAAAACCAACTGAAAGTATATTTCGTGACAGGGGAAGCAAGTTCCTGGGTTTTGCCTATCCTATTAATTCCGATAACGATATTAAAGGTATTGTAGCCAAATTAAAAGCAGACCATCCCAAAGCTAACCACCATTGCTGGGCTATGCGCCTGGGTACTGATAGATCTGTTTACCGGGTGAATGACGACGGAGAACCATCGGGCACCGCCGGCCGGCCAATACTAAATATCCTGCTATCAAAAGATGTTACCAATATCCTGGTGGTTGTAGTGCGTTATTTTGGCGGTACACTGCTTGGGGTACCAGGGTTAATTAACGCCTACAAGGTAGCTACAGAAGAAGCCCTGAAGCTGGCCGTTATCGTTCAGAAAACAGTGAACGATATTTACACCATTAAGTTTGATTACCTGCAGATGAACGATGTGATGCGGATTATCAAGGATGAGAATTTAAGTGTATTGGAGCAGCAGTTTGATAATGATTGCAGTATGCAACTGTCTATCCGCAAAATGCAGGTGGAGCAGGCTTTAGGTAAATTGGGAAAGGTAAGCGGGGTAAAAGTGAGGTATGATTATAGTTTGTAAGGCTTCTTCAACGTTATGTTGAGTGGTAAAATTTGGCGAAATTCTGAGGGGGAATGACGTTCAAAAATAAAAGACTGTCATGATCTATTCGCGAACTTTTCTATCGGGGATGCATGGCTGATAGATCCTTCGTACCTGCCATTGACACATTATGCAGCAGTTTGATTTTCAACCAGTTGCACATTGTGCTTTTTAGCTAATCTTTTCAATGATGCCATCTCTCTTTTCTTTAGTTGCTCTTCATAACGCTTAGTTCCCTCCTCCACGTACGCGGTTCCTTTGGTTAATGTATTGTAATAGGCTATAGCCAGCTTTCTGGCACCTGCTTTTATGGCTATTCCCGAATCTTTCCGGCCGCGAAGCTTTCT
>NZ_JBFUCY010000054.1:0-25850 GCF_056404995.1 Mucilaginibacter sp. P2_A5 | reverse complement strand
ATGAGAAAGCTTCGCGGCCGGAAAGATTCGGGAATAGCCATAAAAGCAGGTGCCAGAAAGCTGGCTATAGCCTATTACAATACATTAACCAAAGGAACCGCGTACGTGGAGGAGGGAACTAAGCGTTATGAAGAGCAACTAAAGAAAAGAGAGATGGCATCATTGAAAAGATTAGCTAAAAAGCACAATGTGCAACTGGTTGAAAATCAAACTGCTGCATAATGTGTCAATGGCAGGTACGAAGGATCTGTCCGCTGTGCATGACCGATAGAAAAGTTCGCGAATAGATGCTTCGTACCTCAGCATGACAGTCTTTTATTTTAGTATGTCATTCCTTCTCCAGAGGTTAGCCAAATTTTACCACTACCCATGACGTGTTGAAAAATCCCAGACTTACGAAGTTTTTAAAACTTCGTAAGTCTTTCGCAGGCATACATTCTGTCATTCTTAAATTCTGAAAATTCTGATTCAGACAAATGCGTAAGGGATTGGCGCGGATACCGTCAGTTAGCTAACTGATAAGGCCTGTGCAGTATGAGCAAAAAGCCCGACCCCAACTTCTACCAGTTGGGGTTACGCCCTATTACATTAATATACTTTCAGTTTTGGGCTTCTCTCCAATCTTCTGCTTCTGCAGCTCCTCAAAATATTTTTTCTTCACAACGGTGGTCATTTTATGGTCGCCGGTATGGCTCCAGCCGGGGGGCATTACGATGTAAAGGAATTTATTTTTGATACCGGGAGCCTTGTATACATCCTTGGCTAAAGCTACAATTTCGCCAAAGTAGGCATCCAGGAAGCTGTTTTTAATCATGGGGCGGCTGATGCCGTATTCTATAGGGATGTTGCGGTCTTCGTTTTTATAGGTGCCAAAAATACGGTCCCAAATGGGGAGCAGGTTGCAAAAATTGGTATCCATATAGGTTACGTTGCGGGCGTGGTGCACCCGGTGGTGCGATGGCGTAAGGATAATGTTGTTCAGAAAACCCAGGCGGCCATCTTTTATGGCGTTTTCGCCTATGTGGATAAAGGTGCCCCAAAAGCCATCAATAAACATGATAACACCCAGCATAACCGGACTAACACCTAATAAAATACAAACTGTGGTGCGGATAAAATCGGCATAGGGTGCCTCTAAAAAGAAGTGGGCGTTGCTGATGGCTAAATTCATGCTTTCGGGCGCGTGGTGGGTGGAGTGCAGGCACCAGAAAAGCCTTACCTTATGCCCAAAGTAGTGGTACAAAAAGTGGGCGAACTCCCAAACTATATAGCCGTAAATAAACCAATACCACGTGAACGAAGTTTTGAAAAAGGCATACTTTTCAAACAGCCCTATGCAAAACATCACCATGGCGATTTTAATATATGTGCCGATAAAGGAGTTTAAAACGAATGAAAAAAATGAGAGTTTATAATGGATAACTTTAAAACGTTTATAAAAAGCGCCGCGAATTATTTCGAGCAGCAGCAAAAAAGGCATAATAGGGAATAGCATAGCCCGAAAACCATCGTAGGTAAGCAACCTGCTGTAATTGCCCGATTTGATGATGTCTGCTAAACTGCCCCAGCTGCCCCAGCCAAAAAAATCTTTAAAAAGATTAAGTATGGAATTAAAAAAAGCACTCATCTGAATTTTATAATTGGTATAACCGGTGGGTTAATGTACATACATTACAATATTATAAAAATAGAATTACAAATGAAAAGAATGAATGCATGTGCTATGTAACAATACCGTGCAACCCGGTGTTTAATAAATAAAGCCCTCCATATGTTGCACGTGTTCTTCAAACTCCAGCAGGTAATTGGCGTCATGTGCAAAGTACCGGGCCTTTTCATAATCTTTACCGGCAAACAGTTTAATTGATTCAAATGAATCCCATTTGGTAACAGTCCAGAAATGGCAGATATCGCCGTCTATTTTCCGCCAGATCTGGGCCGATAGGTTGCCTTTGATGTTTTTGTATTCGATAATTCCGGTATCTTCAATATATTGAAGATAGGTATCGGCATCGGTGGCTTTTGTGCGGCCGTGCCAAATACGGATGATCACTTTTTCCATAAATAAATAACGCCGGTCTTAAAAGTTTGTTTAGCCCTGTCGTTTCCTGTTTGAACAACATTGCCAGCTGCTATTTTCTGCAGGCAATCCCTTTTGGGGCTAAGTCGATTGGCGTAGCCGGGCAGAAGGGTTCAAAGGGCGTATGTAAAACAGAATGTCCCTCTGTATGTTATTTTATAAAACTTATACCGATCAAATGCCCTCATTAAAGATGGTAGAGAGGATTTAAAAATGCGATTATGAGTGCTTACCAACAAAAATGGCTGGATGTTTTACACCGTACTAACCTGCCCGGATGGAAGATAGAGCCACTGGGCGATGATATATTTATTGAAATGCCGCATGTAAACGATCTGAAACTGATTCGCGATAACCTGCCCGAAACACTGGCTTTAATGTCGCTGGATATCGCAGGGCCAAAGGAAAGGTTGAAATTTATTATCCACAACGGTTACGAACAGTTTGATTACCTGCTAAACCCCGGCGATGCCGATTTAAATGAGGCTTAGTGGGGGGGATTGTGTTGGATAAAGTAATAAAAGCACCCGGCGTTTGAATATCCGTTGCCCATATTTCTCAATTGCTTTTTTGCGCAAATTACCTGCTGTTTTGTCGTGATTATACCTGCCATATTATAGATGCTGTGCAGATATTTGTGATAGAAAAATACGCAATCAAAAAAACAATCTTATGAGAAAATTGAAATTACAGGTACAAATGACCTTAGATGGTTTTGTAGCCGGGCCGGATGGCCAGTTGGACTGGATGTGGATACCGGGCGAACGGGACGAGGCCGTTTTTAAGAAAGCAATTGAACTGGCCGGGACTTGCGATATCATTTTAATGGGCCGCAAAATGACCGGGGAATTTACCACTTACTGGGAAAACGTGGTGGACAATCAGCCCGACAGTCCGGAACATTCCTTTGCGCAACAAATGGTAAACATGCGGAAAATTGTTTTTAGCCGCACGCAAACCACTATCAGCGGCAGGAACGTAGAAGTGGAAAATGGCGACCTGGCCGCTGCAATACAAGCCCTGAAAGAACAACAGGGCAAGGATATTATGGTTTATGGCGGCGCTAACTTTGTAAGCTCGCTTATTGGCCTGAACCTTATTGATGAATATTTTATTTTCAGGAACCCGGTTGCAATCGGGAGCGGGCTTTCAATTTTTAAGGAGAAAAAATTACTGAAATTAGAAAGCTCCGTCGCTTTCAAGGATGGAAAAATACTGGATAAATACCTGCCGGAATAAGCGGGGGACGTTTACAGGGGGCAACCGGCTTATAATTCAGCGCCGGCTATTTATGAATCGAGCTTGGCTTTGGTAGATACCACGACCACGGATAATCCCATGAGCGCTATCAGCACAAACGAAGCCCGTAGGGTGGCAATGCCCGCGATAAACCCAATAACCGGGGGGCCAACCAAAAAACCAAGAAAGCCAATTGTGGATACTGCTGCCAAAGCAACGCCCGGCTGCATGGTTTTCGATTTACCCGCCGCACTATAAACCATAGGAACCACAGATGATACGCCTGCACCAACCAGTAAAAAGCCAAACATTGCCGCATAAAAATTGGGGAAAATTACAGCTATGGTAAGCCCTGTCGCCGTTAGCAAACCGCTTAATTGCAATGTGCGTTTTAAGCCAAATTTATGTGCAAACCAATCGGCAACAAAACGACCGGCGGCCATAGTAAACATAAACGTTGTAAAACCGAGCCCCACTAATTTTGCCGGAGCAATCACTACATTTTGAAAATATATGGAACTCCAATCAAACATAGCCCCCTCACAGATCATGGAACAAAAGGCGATAATACCCAATTTAATGAGAGATTTATCGGGCATCACGAAGGCTGGTCCCGCAGTGGCCACTTTGTCGTCTTTTAGATAGCGGGCAGAAATGAAAACACTTAAAGCAATAACTAAAAGCATCAATAAAAAGTGGTAGAGCGGTGCAATATTTATAGCTATCATAAATGCGCCCACGACACCGCCCGCAAAGCCAGCCAGGCTCCACAAGCCATGAAATGATGCTAAAATAGGTCTGCGATACAGTTCTTCGGCAGCCACGGCCTGAGTGTTTACAGATATGTTTACAGCATTACTGCTAAAGCCAAAAAAAACCAGGCAGACAATAAGTTGAAATGGGTTTTGTGCCAAGCCTAAAGTTACCAGTGAACTTGCGTATACCAATAACGAACCTATCAATAAACGCCGACTTCCGATTTTGGTTATAATCCAGCCGGAAAATGGCAATGAACACATTAAGCCAATTGGTAGCGAAACAAGTACAGCGCCCCACGCGGCTTCGGAAAGGCCTAAACTTTGTTTAATGGTAGGAATACGCGATGCCCAACTTGAAAAACTTAGCCCTGCCATAAAAAACATAGCGCCAACGGCAATGCGCAAGGCCCTTTTGGAATTTAAAACAGGAAGTGCGGGAGCATCTATCATTCTTGATTTTTTAAACTAAGTGTTATAAGTACACTTAGTATTTATTAATGCAAATATACGTGTTTTAATGACACAATGAATTAGCTAAATCGTTTTTTACTTTGTGGTGAAACGGGAAAGAAAAAAGCAGTTGTTTTTTAAAACAACTGCTTTACAGAAATATGATATTGGTTTGGGTGGATTATTGCCTTAAATTAAAAGATCCTTTTACATGATGGGTATTAGATGAACCATCCATTGCATCGCCGCTAAATGTGCCTTGTACAGTTCCCTTTACATTAGATGAATGGCTTAAAATGGTAGCCTTTGCCTGGCCGTTGGCCTGGCCGAATAGTTGTAAGGTTGGGGTATTAATGCTAACCGAAAAAATATCGTAAGTGCCCGGTGTAATACCGGTAAATATCAAAATAAAACTTGTACTCAAGTTATTGGGATTTAGCATCGATATTTGAGTAGCCCCGTTTGGATATAAAATGCTTGTTCCCTGTTCGCCGGGAGAAAAAACAGCGAAGATTGTATTTGTGGTATAAGTAACTACAGCGCTACTATCCACCCGGTACGAAATTGTACCTACCGCGCCAATAGCGACGTCCCCATTACCGCCCGTGCCGGTACCCGTACCCGTACCCGTACCTGTGCCTGTGCCTGTACCAGTTCCCACTAACGTGGTGTCTTTAGACTTGGTTGGCATAACGTCGCCGCTAAGTTTACAACTGCTTATTGTAGCTATTAAAATGAGAGCTGTAAAAATTTTAGAGTATAATTCTCTCATACACAATTTATTGTTTAACAAGTACTTTTACTGCATTAAATATAATATTGTTTCGCCTTATTTAAAAATAAATAAAACTATTTTTTATATTGTTTGTATAGTGCGGTTAAAAAAAAGAAGGTATAGGTTAAATAACGAAATTTATTTAATCTATACCTTCGGTAATTTACCTACCTGATAATATGGCTAATATAAAAAGGCAGGATAATTTATTGTACAGGCTTAATCATTGATTAAGCGCAATCGCCATCCGGGCTGCATGATTCGCCTTCAATAACTGTTAATGCAGGTTTACTGTTTTCCTGTTGCCATTCGGCAAATGATTTTTCTATAGTTTCCTGGAAAACCGGAACCGCCTGCGCGCCCGATACGCCGTATTTATTGTTCATTACAAAAAATGGTACGCCCCTGATACCTAATTGCTGTGCTTCGGCAATATCGTGTTTTACGCTATCGGCATAGGCGTCACTTTCCAATACCTGTTTTATCTCGCCGGCATCTAGGCCTATGCTGGCACCCAGGTTAATAAGGGTATCGCTATCGTCAATATTAAGGCCTTCAGTAAAATAAGCTTTAAATAACGCTTCTTCGGCCTCATCGCCCAACCCATGTTTTTTGGCCAGGTGGCTAAAACGGTGCGCTTTAAAACTGTTGGCAACTACTGCCCGGTCAAAATCATAAGTTAGCCCTACTTCGGCAGCCATCTGGGTTACATGGTTGTTCATTTGTTGGGCGTAATCAAGCGTCCAGCCTTTTGCATCGGCCAGGTATTGGCTAATGTTAATATTGGGGTCGGTTTTCATATCAGGGTTAAGCTGGAAGCTTTTCCATTCAATTTCAACCTGGTCTTTATGGTCAAACTGCTCCAGCGCCTCTTCAAACCGGCGTTTGCCTATATAACAAAAGGGGCACATCACATCGCTCCAGATTTCTACTTTCATCATGGTATTCATTTTATGTTGATGTACAAATTTAAAATATGCCAATGGCATCCCCGTAAGGGCAAAGTAAAATTTGAACGGTCGCAGATGATCTGAACTCGGATTAAGCAGATTCTCCAGATTTTTTTGATTTGATTTGCAGGGGACGAATGGTAAAAATTTCTAAAATCTGTGTAATCTGATAAATCTGCTTAGCAATCCTGGTTCAGACAAATCACTAACCAAACAAGAATTCGTGAAATTCGATTCAATTCGCACCATTCGTGTTAAAAACATCATCTGCACATCTGAAATTTGAAATCTGCACATCTGCCTCTTAAAACCGCACATACTTTTCAATAAGGGCCTTATCAATACCTTTTGAACGGGCTTTTTTTGCCTGTTTTCTTAATATAAACTCAAAAATGCTCATCCAGCCAGGTAAATTGCTTTCGCTGATATCAAACAGCCAGGCTAACGCCAGTTTATCCTTCGGGAAACCTTTTTTATTGGTGAGGCCATCTGATGCCAGGCCATATCCTATCTGAAGCGATTGCTCAAAGCCCCTGCTTGCCGGCCTTAGTTCTACCCTGAATTTGCAGGGTTTGCCGCTCCTGTTCCTGAACAGGTGGTTAACGTTGGGTTCGGCCAGGGCCTGCTGGCCGGGACCCAGTTTATATATATTTTTGCCCAATGCTACCTGCACTTCGCCATCAAGGCAACTAAATTTTTCGCTATAAGTTTTGTGGTAATGCAGGCCCACACCGCCGCCATCGGCCAGTTCAACTTCTACTAATGTGTATTCGCCATCAGTTTCGGCGGCTGTTTTCAAAAATACAACAGTATCTTTTTGGATCGGGTTATAAATGCTCCTGCGGTTATCGGTCATGATTGCTTGTGATTTATCATTATATACGGTTAGTTAAATAAAAAGGATTTTTTCTGAACTCGGATTAAGCAGATTCTTCAGATTTTTTTGATTTGATTTGCAGGGGGATGAATGGTCAAAATTTCTAAAATCTGTGTAATCTGAAAAATCTGCTTAATCCAAGTTCAGACAAATCACTAATCCGGCAAGAATTCGTGAAATTCGAATCAATTCGCGCCATTCGTGTTAAAAAAATCATCTGCACATCAATCTGCGACAATAATTTTCAAATTTTCAAATCCTCAAATTTTCAAATTATCTCCAACCTGCACATCAGCATTATTTTTTATCTTTACCCATCCAAAAGTTTTTAGCGAATAATGAGTGAAGATCTGAATCAAAACGAGATACCTGACAATAACGACGACAAATTACATAACGTTACCTCACTCGACGGGTTATACGAAAACTGGTTTCTTGATTATGCCTCTTACGTTATCCTTGACCGTGCCGTACCACACATTAATGATGGTTTAAAACCGGTACAGCGCCGTATCCTGCACTCCTTAAAGGAAATGGACGACGGGCGCTTTAACAAGGCAGCCAACGTAATTGGCAACACCATGAAGTATCACCCTCACGGGGATGCATCCATAGGTGATGCCATGGTGCAGATTGGGCAAAAAAACCTGCTGATTGACTGCCAGGGCAACTGGGGCGATCCGGTTACAGGCGATTCGGCAGCTGCGCCGCGTTATATCGAGGCCCGTTTATCCAAATTCGCCCTTGATGTTGTTTTTAATGCCGATACCACCATTTGGCAGGCCAGCTATGATGGCCGTAATAAAGAGCCTATTACGCTGCCTGTAAAATTCCCTTTGCTGCTTGCACAGGGCGCCGAAGGTATTGCGGTAGGTTTGGCTACCAAAATATTGCCGCATAATTTTATCGAACTGATTGATGCATCCATAGCAGCCCTTAAAGGTGTGCGGCCTAATTTGCTGCCCGATTTTCCTACCGGAGGTATGGCCGATGCATCTGCTTATAACGAGGGGCAGCGCGGCGGCAAGGTGAGGGTACGCGCCCGCATTGCCGAAAAGGATAAGAAAACGCTGGTGATATCCGAAATTCCGTTCAGCACTACAACCGGCGGGCTGATGGAAAGCATTGTGAATGCCAACGAAAAAGGCAAGATCAAGATCAAGAAGATTGAAGATAATACATCAAGGGATGTAGAGATTGTAGTGCACCTTGCGCCGGGTATATCACCCGATGTAACTATCGATGCATTATATGCCTTTACCGACTGTGAGATTTCTATATCGCCCAATACCTGCGTCATCCAGTCGGATAAGCCACGCTTTATGAGCGTGAACGATATGCTTACCGAAAGCACGTTTTTTACCAAGGAGCTGTTAAAACAGGAGCTGGAGATCAGGCTGAAGGAATTGATGGAGAAGATCTTCTTCAGTTCGTTGCTTAAAATATTTATACAGGAGGGGATGTACAAACACCCCGACTACGAAACATCGGGCAACTTTGAAACTGTGTTGGAGGTATTGAACCGCTTGTTCGAGCCATTCTTTCCGCAGTTTTACCGTACCATAGTGGCCGAGGATTATAAAAAGTTGATAGATAAACCTATGAGCAGCATCACCCGCTTTGACGTTAAAAAAGCGGATGAGCAGATGAAGGCCCTGGAAAACGAGATAAAACAGGTAAAACATCACCTGAAACACCTTACCGATTATACCATTGCCTGGTTTGAAAAGCTGCGCGAAAAGTACGGGAAAGACAGGGGACGTAAAACCGAACTGCGCACCTTTGATAAGGTAGAAGCAGCGCAGGTAGCTTTAGCCAACATAAAATTGTACGTTAACAAAACCGACGGCTTTGTGGGCTCGGGCCTTAAAAAGGATGATGCGGTTGAGTACGTTGGCGATTGCTCGGATATCGACGAGATCATCGTTTTCCGTGCGGATGGCCGCTGTCTGATCACCAAAGTGCAGGACAAGGTGTTTGTGGGTAAAGATATCATCCACGTTGCCGTATTTAAAAAGAACGATGAGCGTACCGTTTACAACATGATATACAAAGATGGCGAAAGCGGCATTGCGTATATCAAACGTTTCTCGGTAGTGGGGGTAACCCGCGATAAGGAATACGACCTTACCAAAGGTACCAAGGGCACCAAAGTGCTTTATTTTACAGCCAACTCCAACGGCGAGGCCGAGATAGTAAACGTGCAGCTTAAGCCACATTCAAAACTGAAGAAACTGCAGTTTGATGAAGACTTTGCCTCGATAGCTATTAAAGGCCGTGGATCGATGGGTAACATCATTACCAAATACCCGGTTAAAAAAATTGTGCTGAAATCAAAAGGCGTATCAACCTTAGCCGGAAGAAAAATTTGGTACGATGAGATCCTGAAACGCCTTAACGCCGATGGCCGGGGCAAATACCTGGGCGAGTTTGATGGCGACGACCGGATCCTGAACGTATTAAGTACCGGTGTTTACGAGCTTACCAATTTTGATCTGAATAATCATTTTGATGATAAAATGATCCTGATTGAAAAGTATGATCCTAAAAAAGTTTTCTCGGCAATTCACCTCGATGGAAAATCTAAAAACTACATGGTTAAACGCTTCGTGTTTGAAACTATAGCTATAGGCAAACAGGTAAGCATCATCAGCGATGAGCCCGGATCAAAACTCCTTTACATTGCCAAAGCAAACCAGCTGGTTAAAATTGTACAGTTAAAAGGTAAAGAGCAGGCCCCTGAAACTATTGAGTTAAACCTTGCCGACCTGATAGATGTAAAAGGTATGAAAGCTATGGGCAACCGCCTGTCGCAATTGCCTATAAAATCTGTTGAGCTGATAGCTACTGAGGAGATTGCCGGGGAACCGGTTGAGGAAGAAACGGAAAGCGAAGCAGAAGAATTGGAAGAAATAACAATTGAGGCCGATGAAGCTGAACATGAGCCGGAAATTCCGGCAGCGAAGCCAGAAGTTTCGCCTGTGCAATCGCCCCCAAAATCGGTTGAACCTCCAAAAGAAGCATCATCCAAAACAGAATCAGTGAAACCGAAGGAAGCTGAAACGGGGAAAGCATCCGATGAACCGGTAGAGCCATCACCAAAACCGGCGCAAATTCAAACAAAAAAGATTGATTTTGAGATTACAAACCCGGATGACATTGATATAGACGATAAAGGCCAGTTAGGGCTGTTTTAAATTATGATTAAGCCATCAGTTGCATTTGCAGCTGGTGGCTTTTATTAACAGTAAATCATTACATTTTCCTTGTAGCCACATAGGCCACCAGGTACTGAGGTTCGGCCTTGGGGCCCGCCTTAAGTACACCTTGTTCTGCACCGGCAATTACCTGGTTTAGCCGGGTGGCCACAATGCCCGGCACGGTGGCAAGTACATCGGGCGGCAGCAGAGCCGATATTACCGGGTAATATTTCTTTTCGATAGCTGCTTTTTGTTTATCGGCGACTATGCTTACATTCCACAATTCGTCTTTAGCAAACCCGTACTCACTGGCGCAGTTGGTTAACTCATATAAAAAATCCCTGGCCTGGGCCTCGGCAGATTTAGCGGCCATTATTTGGCTTTTTTATTGGGTACTATAATTTCAGGTTTGGCTTTGCTGGTTTTCCCGGCCTGGTAATCAGACGGGGCTTTTTTACCTACCGGATTCGGCATGCTTTTTTTGTCTTTGCTCATGGTAGTATGGGTTTTATAACCTGCCGGATGTATTTCTGGCTGTGTGTAGTAATCAAAGATGAACTAATAAAACGATGTTTGCGCTATGTTAAAATAATAATTAAATAATTGCGGTATATTTACTTTTTGATTAAAAAACAACAAAACTAAATCGTAGTTGATGTGTTGTTTGGTTCAATAATAAAAGGTAAACTGCACTCATGAACGCTGAACAAGAAAAAACAAGATATAACGAAACCGAATTACTGGAATTTAAAACACTGATACAGGGCAAAATTAAATCGGCCCGTGAAGAATTGCTCGATCTGACCTCTTCCATCAGTAATCCCAACGCCAATGGTACCGATGATACGGCCAGTTCGCACAACACTTTAGAGGATGGCTCGGCTACGCTGGAGAAAGAGTCTATTAACCAACTGGCATCGCGCCAAAAGAAATTTATCGATCAGCTGGAAGCAGCCCTGGTACGTATAGAAAACAGAACGTATGGTATTTGCCGCGAAACCGGAAAACTTATTCAACGCGAACGTTTATTGGCTGTACCCCACACTACGCTGAGCATGGCGGCCAAGCTGAAGCAATAAAAAACAGCTTAAACTGAATTAATTATAAAGCCCGGATGTTTGTTCATTCGGGCTTTGATTTTGATACAGATTCTTCCGTTTGCTATCCATATAATTTCCGGGTGTTTATTGAAATCATTCGGGAATTGCCATATATTTATCAGCTAATAAATCATTATCACAATAACCGCTTAATAGTTTGCCTTAACGCATAAAACAAACCTAACCCGATGAAAAAATGGGCAATAATTATCGTATGCTTTTCTTGTTTATTTATAGGCGCCATTTGGTATATCGAATTTAAATATAAATTAGAATCGCTCGATTGGTTATTAACCAAATTGGCAGGAATGGCTATTATATTCCTTGCTTTGGTTTTTGTTGTGGTTAGTGAAAAAGAATCAAAATGGAATAAAATTTTAAGGATAAGTAATTTGCTTTTTTGGTTTATATATATGGGATATAAAGATGTATCTAAATATAACCGAAATGTTCACCAGGATAAATTTGGCCTGGCGTTTAATGTCACCAGGCGAAGATTAGGAATACCCGAAATTCCCACCAATTGGCAGATTGAATCCCGCTGGGACAGATCGGTTAATTGGAGGGCGAGGGATACAATAATTGGACATCAATCTAAAGGAGTATATTTCGACTCAAGCTTTAACGTTGTGACAGAGGTAGACTATTACAGACTTAAACCAATTGACAGTGTATCAAGGGATATGTCCATTTCAGTCGATTTTGGCCATGGTAAAATTAAAGACTCCATTTTTTATAATTTTAACCCGGGCGATAGCACCCGGTCAATTTCAAGACAACAGGCCGACAGCATCTTTGCAGCGGAAAAAATCAAAAGAGATTATCAACGATAAAGTATCCGGGTGCCCGACTAAACAACCTAAAAGCAATATTCACCATGCTTTTAAAATTAAGCGATATTTAGCGTAGTTTTATACAATTAGCCTGATACCATCATGAAAATTATAGCATCAATATTAATAGCCCTGGTTGCCATTGAGCACATTTATATTTTATGGATAGAAATGTTTGCCTGGACAACCAAAGGCCGCGCAACTTTTAAAAGCTTCCCTGCCGAGCTGTTTGAGCCTACCAAAAATCTTGCAGCCAACCAGGGGCTTTATAACGGGTTTTTAGCCGCCGGGCTGATATGGGCGCTACTCATTGGCGATGCCGTATGGGCCAAAAATGTGGCGATGTTTTTTTTAAGCTGCGTAATAGTAGCGGGCTTGTATGGTGGCTTTACCGCAGGCAAAGCTATTTTTGTAAAGCAAATGCTGCCCGCCGCCGTAGCATTGTGCGCGGTAGTGATATGGATGTAGGTTAACCCCGCCTCGCTGCCTAATTACTAAACCTGTTATATTGCCCGCGCTCCATCCTGATATCCAGGCGCTGCAGCATGGCCGGTAAGTTGAATCCTTGTTGCTGATATTCGGCCTGCACCAATTCTTTCGCATTTTTTAGTGCTTCTTCACTGGCCCATACAGCTATGGTTACGCAAATAAAGTTGCCTTCTTCATCTGTGCGTTCATATGCCTCATCGTGAATAAATCCGGGTAGTTGCTTGATAAACGAACGGTTGATGTGCATGCGGTCGGTAAATTCCGCCTTTGCGTTCTGGGGCATTATAAAGCGGTCGATAAATATTTGTTCCATTTGATTTGTGTTATTAATTATGTTAAAGGTGTGCAGGCATAACCCTGCCTGTTCATGATATGGATAACCTGCGGCAGGTTAATTTCCTGCTGCGTTGATTCAATACGCAGTATCCGGTCGCAATCCTCCAGGTCGAAATTGATGCGGCAATGGGGGAGATGTTGCAATAACAGGCTAATCAGCGCAGCGGTTTCGCATTCCTGTATTACATCGGTTTTAAATATTTCAACCTGGGTGTTCATGATCAGTAAGCAATTTCGACGGTTGCCCTGTAAATTTCCTGGTTAATAAGGTTGCTTACCATATAATGGGCTACATCCGCACGCGATACCTGGAGGCAGTTTTTTAAAAACCGGTTTACGGCAGTGCGGTAATTAGCCGTTAAAGGTTTGTCGGTTAACTGTGGTGGGCGGATAATTGTCCACCCGGCGCTGCTTTCTTTTACGATAGCTTCCATCCGGCGCAGGTCGGCATACATATGTTTAAGTAGCTTTTGAATTACATATCGTGCAACCAGGCGCACATACCAGGGAATCACAGGGCTGATTTCCACGGCCGAAGCCGAGATACAAATGATGCGTTTAACCCCATGCTGCTCCATTGCTTTTAAAAGATTGGTGTTGCCCTGTGAGTAAAGGGTGGTAGGCTTATCGCTAAATAAACCGCCGCTTACACCTAATGCCGATAGTACAATTTGCTGGCCCGCCATTTCATCCGCAAAACTTTCAGGTTGCATGATATCGCCCTTTATAATATTAAGATTGGGATGCATCAGCGGCAATTTAGCCGGGTTACGTACCAGCGCGGTTACCCGGTGACCGGCCTGCAAAGCCTGCTCCACGGCCTGGCGCCCAATGCCGCCATTGGCGCCTGCAATAAATATGTTCATGGTCATATCAGTTAAATTTAAATACGCTTAAAAAAATAATCAGTAAAAACAGCAGCAACTGCAGCAGGTGAAAGGTTTTAATACGGCTTTTGATGCGGGCAACTTCGGTTGTAAACACCAATCCGCCAGCTTCCAGTAACTTGCGAAGCTTTAAGCCCTGCCGCCGCCCTATGAGCAGGCTATTCAGGATTACCAGCAGCACCAACCCAAACTTAATCCGGAACCAGAGCTGCTCGCCAAAAACGCCGTGGGTTACGGCCATCATGCCTATGCCGCTTGTGATGAGTACGGCAGCGCCAATACCGGCTACACGCGGCAGCCTGGCCATCATGTTCAATAATGCATCGGGCCGGGTGCCCTGGCCTGCAAACTTCCAAAACGATGCGTAAGCCAGGTAATCAACCAATGTGGTACCGGCCATTAATACTAATGCTGTTAAATGAAGCACCAGCAAAGTGGGTAAAAGATAGGTGATTTGCATAAGTTAAACCTTTTGGTAGTAAATAATATACAATATTATACCATATGGTAGTATGTTGCAAATTAATTTTGTCATTTTTTTATAATTTTGCTTCCAAATGGTAGTAAATCAAACAGTAGAGTTAGTGAAGCGCTGGGGCGCTTACGAAGCGCAGCATCCCGGGGCCAGTATTGAAGATTTTTGCCGGCACCAACTGGCGCAAAATGTTAAGCCCGAAAGTTACGGAACGCCCAAAGGCGACCTGCGGCCCGACCTGAATGGCCAGTTGGTGATCCTGTTGCGCCGGATTGGTAAATTCCATATCGCTTATTCAAATAAAGCGCTGGAGGGCACCGGGCTCGACCAGATGGAAGAGTTCGGGATCCTGGTGACCATTTATAACCAAAAGAACCCCATCAAATCAGAAGCCATCTACAATAACATTATGGAACTATCCAGCGGCAGCAATATGTTGATCAGGCTAAAGAAGCGGGGCCTGGTGAGCGAATACGACGATGAGCAGGATAAACGGGTAAAACGCCTTAAACTGACCGCCAAAGGCGAGGCTACATTATTAACTGCTAAAGAGGTGGTACTGAAAGTGGCCCGCATGATGGTTAATGACCTGAGCGACGAGCAAAAGCGCTTATGTATTCAGCTACTGAGCCCGATTGATCGCCGCTTCTCGGGCTTGTTCCAAAAACAGCGCAATAAGTCGTTTGATGATATTTATGTGGAAAATATCGGGTAAATAAAATGTGGGCCGCGAATTATCACGCGACGGGCAAATTGATATAGCAACTCATATGCAGCCATTGCGGTGTACTCAAGCCTGCTTAAATTACTTATTTAACCGTAGATTTGTTAATACAGATTAGCTATAACACCTTATGGATTTCATAGCCTACCAGCAACTCTTTCAGTATATTTTAATGGATACCAATCCCCGGTTTCCTTATGATGACCCCCATTATTTGAATTATACCCGGCTAAATTGGTCGCGGCAGGAGCGATGGATGAAAGTGGGTGTGTTGAATGAAGAATTAGTTTCACTGATCACGGGTATCGACACCAAACAAAACTGGACTATTATCACCGAGCCCTGGTGCGGCGACGCATCGCATAGCCTGCCATTTTTGCACCGGTTATCGGAATTAAACCCACTGATAAAAGTAGACTATCAACTAAGGGACAGCGAGCCGTTTTTAATAAACAATTACCTCACCAGGGGCAGCAAATCAATACCCAAACTGATTATTGCCAATACTGAAAATACAGACCTTGCCACCTGGGGCCCAAGGCCGGCCGGTTGCCAGGTGCTGTATGAGCAGCTTGTTAAAGACCATATTGCTATGGATCAGCAGAAAATTGCTTTACAGCAATGGTACAATGCCGATAAAGGCGTGAGCTTACAGCAGGAGTTGGTTGTTATTTTTAAGGCGATTGAGGGTAGTGGTAAAATGTTGTGAATTTCTGAAGGGGGGAACAACATACAAAAAATAAAAGATTGTCATCCTGAGGTACGAAGGATCTATTCGGGAACTTTTCTATCTGACATGCAGAGCTTATAGATCCTTCGTACCTCAGGATGACAGGGGAATTGGGTATGTCATGGTGAGCCTGTCGAAGCATAGCGAGCAAAGGCCTCTCCGCGCGAGTCTTCGACAGGCTCAGACTGGCAGGCCAGGGCAGAAGATCAACTCAATAATCCACCCGTAAACGATACCTTAATCTTCGATTGAAAGTTCTCGATGATCTTGAAAATTTCTTTTAGTGTAACCCGTTCAATTTTTGAAAGTTGCGAGATATCGATATAATTATCGGGTTCGGTATGGTCCTGGATGATTTGCTCGGTTTGTTTTTTTAGCCGCAGGTTCATCAGGAAGTAGTAGGATTGGATCAGTTCGTGGTATTCCGATTCGGAGAAAATTCCCTTTGCTTTAAGCGCTTTCAGGCGTTCGCCGGTGTTTACTTCAAAAATGCGGTTTTTAAGGGCATAAACACGTACCAGGTCAACAATGGGGCTCATTGTTCTTTTGATATCAAATACCTCGCGGCTATCCTTTTTAAAGGTACGTATGGTATTGAAAAACGTTAATGGCGGCTCATATTGCAAAGCATTTTTAGCCATGTGGAAAAATAGCTTTTCTAAAGGCTGTTGTAGTCGCTCATCTAAAAACTGGTGCAGTTCGTCCATAATGGTGCTTTCGCCATAAATGGTGCGGCAATCAAAAAAGGTAGAAAAGTTGATCACCGTTTCGGGGATAGATTCGTCCATCCAGTAATCGTAGTTGCGTTTCCAGTGCGATAGCGAGTGCGTCCATTTAGGGTTTTGGGCCATAAAATCGCCGGTACAATATACAAAGCCGATGTTGTTTAAATCGTTTGACACACGGCTGGCCAGGTCAAGGAAATAAGCCCTTACTTCTTCGCGGTGCTCATTGGCCTTATCTTCATAAATAATGGCGTTGTCCTGGTCGGTTTTAAAGGTTTGTTCTTTACGGCCCTCGCTGCCCAGCACCATGAATACAAATTTGGCGGGTGGCGTCCCAATTTGGGCAATCACACTTTCAATTACTTTTTGGGCAATGGTATCGGCAACGGTGGTTATTATCTGGTTCACAATTTCGGCGTTAACACCGCGGCCAAGCAGCTGGGTTACAAATTGCGGTACACTTTGCCACTTGCGTTTCAGCTCATCTGTTGATAACGCCAGCTTAACCGATTGTATAAATACCAGCGGCGATTGCGCCTGCTCGCTCAAAAGCTTGTTGCGGCTGATAAAGCCCACATAGCCCTCCGCCTTTTGAATGAGGATATACCGGGTTTTGGTCTGGAACATCATCAGCAAGGCCTCATAAACAAAGGCGTCCGCGCTAATGCTCACGATGGGCGCATCCATTACCAGGCTTACGGCACCGGCGGTGTCAAGCTGCCGGGCTATTACTTTATCGCGGAGGGTAATATCGGTTACGTAGCCGATAATTTTTTGCTCATCATCCAATATAAAAAGGCAGCTGGTTTTTTGCGCGGCCATCAGCTGTGCTGCTTTAAATATGGGGGTTTGCCGGTTACAGGCTATTACAGGCCGGTACTCGATACTTTCAATGCGGCGCGAGTATAATTGCTCGGATGCGATATAGCTTTCGGTAAAGGAGGCAGGTTGCTTAAAAAAATGGACAAACTCCTCGTTCTGCATCCGCTTGCCAAACTCGGCTGTAAAATGCAGGAAGAAATCTTCGTACGTTTTGCACAGCAGCCGGAAATCCCTGCGGTGTAAAAAATACACCAGCGTTCCCTTTTTAGCAACAACCGTACGTAACGACCGCCGCCTGTTAAGCAATACCGAAACGCCGCCATAGCAAAAACCGGGCTCGTGGTTTTCTATCAAACGCTTATTGCCGGCGCTATCGTAAAAAAAAGATTCGTAGCTGCCCTTTACAATAATATCAACCCCCTTCATCATGGTTATATCCTGCTGGTAAATCACTACGTCTTTTTGATAGCTGATTTCCTGCAGCTGCTCGGCTATGCCTTGCAGCACCCCGGTGGGCAGGGCGTTAAAGGGCGTGATAGTTTTCAGAAATTCCAGTCGGTTGTTCATAAGCTGTAAATGATGATAGCTGCCAACAATATAAGCATTAGCGCGGGCAACAAACAGCCTTTTTGTTTTTGGGCAGGGTCGCGCTGTTGTTCAAAATCCTGGTTTTGCCGGCTGATGCTTTTATCAGATATCTCGCCACGGTTGCGTAACTCAAAAAAACATGCTGCGGTAGCCTGTGCATCATGCAGGGCGTTATGCTGGTGCTGCAAGTCGGTGTTAAACAACATGTAATATAGCTCTTCTAACCGTAAATGTCGCGTAAGTGAACTGTGAACCAGTTGCGTGGTAGCTACCATAGTACAAAAAACAGGTAGTTTATGCAAGGGGTTTTCCATTGCCGACCGGTAAAACGCCGCGCCCAGCAGGTAGTAATCCAGGCGTATAAAATGGCCTGTAACCATAGGCTGGTATTGCTGCAAATCGGCAGTCAGCAATTGCAGCACTTCGGTTCGCGGTTTGCCGTTTATAGCCAAAAACTCCGGTGTAAGGCCATGAATAGCCAGGGCAGCAGGCGTAATATGGATGCCTTCACTGCCGATGTAATGGTTCTGCTGTTTAACCAGCGTGTGGCGCTTATCATAAATAAGCCATGACACCTGCAGGGCGTGGGGCCAATTCCCGTCGGCACTGTAGGGCTGGTCCCATTTTATCGGGAGGCCCGATGCTTCTGTATCGATAAATAAAAGATAGTTGTTCAAGGTATTTGCCGATGCTGTTTACGCTGGCATCCAAAAGTAATTAATTCTACTAAAAGTTGATGGGAATTAAATGGCGTGAGAGGCCGCTTGAAATTTGGAAACTTCCAATAGCCGGGGGTACTCCCTTATTTCTCTCTCGGAAGAAAGTGCACAGAAATCAGGCAAATTATTGCACTTAGCAGCAGGATTGTTACAATGAGGGTTATCAATGATGTAAGTGATTGGTTGCTATAAAGTTACAAAAAAAATATCCGGCTCAAAATATTTTAACAAAAAAAACGTTAAAGACGATTTTGTGTAGCACACGCGGGCGGATGATAGGTGAATGACATCCAAGAGGCAGGGGGGCGCGATAACGATCAGGAGACCGAATTTGTGTTTTATTACAGCGTTGGGCTATCGTAAAACCTTGTCCTTAGCTTCTCTTTCAAATAAATTTCCAAAATTTCTATCTCGCCGGCCTTGTAAATATCCTCCAGGCTTAGCGTATGTTTTTGGCTTTCAAGCTCAATAATCAGCGAGGGGACTTTTTTTACAGCTATATAAATGCAATATAAGCCCAGCAGTAATGGTAAAACCGGGAGCACTATCGATTCTATATAGATACGGTGTACTGCAGGATTATGAAAGTTTTCAAATACACCTATAGCGTTGTACACCGCGAAACCAACAAATAAAATCCCTGCGATTAAGGTGAGCACAACGTTTTTTGTTTCGACAGCCCTGGCGAAAGTGGCTTTGTGCACATCATTGTAATTGATTGTTTTGTAATTGAACCGGTTGCGCAGCAGGTGAACGCCCTGTGCGGATAAAGCAAAGTCTTTCGACTGGATGTCGTAATTGTTCATGATGAGGCAATTTGGTATTAAGCAATTTATCCCGGAGGCAGTAATCGCGCTTTAAATATAATGAATGACGGCGATTCTGCAGGAAATAGATTAGAGTGGCGGTTACATTTAATCAAGCCCATTTAATTACACGGGAATTGATGATTGCGTGTTTTCGGCATACTGTAACCTGGGGAAACATGCATATTGGGTTGAAGCCGGAGAATAGCGGGTTTACTAAATGAGTTATAGGATTAATTGGATTGATTTTTCTTTTTTTACTTTCGCGAAAAAATATTCTGAATGAAGGAGCAACTACTTGAGCTAATAATGGCATCCCAAAAAGGATCGCTGGTATTTAGTGATGTTATCAAATTAATTGAAACTTATTACAATCATCAACCAACCGCTTTTAAAAATGGTGATTTATATAATGAGGCAACGCAAAACCAGGGAAGTGCAAAGGTTTTTACCTGTGCCCAACTCCATAATTTAAGCGCAGCCGACACACTTTATTTATTTGCCGAACATTACCAATCGGTATTAGCCAGCCCGGATGCAGCGGACCATCAAAATATAAGGCAGTTTATGGCCCATGGCTGGCCTGGTGTTGTTTTTGAGGGGGAGGCATTGACAGCGAAGTAGCAGTGGTTTAAGGCCACTTAAGGTCTCTTTTTAAGGATATAAGGTCGATTTAATATCGAACACCGAATATTCAATTTCGAATAATGAAAGAAAAACTTCGGTGTTGGATATTGGATATTCGGTAATCGATATTATTTTTCACTTCTGTTTTTCTTAACTTAATGACATTGGCATAGCGGAGGGGTACAACCGAAGAAAAGTTGTGATGAAGAACTGAAAACATTTCCGTACCTTGTTTACTGCGCGTTCTCGCGCGTAGCAATTTATGAAACCGGCACAATTAATTTTACTTTATACCTCAATTGTTATCACCGCATTTGTTAATGGCAATTATCAAAACGCGCAACCCGCTGTTAATAACGAAGTTGAATATAACCAATTTAAAACAGGTGTAAATACCAATAAAAACCTATTGAGTAAACATCCAACAAAAGATATCAGTAATTATTTGTTCAAACTGATAGATGAGGATATTTATAACTATTGGGTTGGTACGCCCTGGGAATTTTATGGGACTACGCAGCAACCTAAATCAGGAAGTATTGCCTGCGGATATTTTGTAACCAATACCTTAACAGACCTTGGCTTTAAGATTAATCGGGTCGGTCTTGCTGAAGTTCGCTCCGGCGACATGATCAAAAAGCTTTGCGTGGGGATTGAATCATTTAATAGCCTTAATAAATTGAATGGCTACTTAGCTAAACAGCCTATTAACTCCGTTTTTATTATCGGCCTTGATTTTCATACCGGCTATATTGTTAAAACCGCTACCAATTGCTATTTCTTTCATTCCAGCTACATCAAAAAGGAAGGAGTAGTAAGGGAAAAAATAAATACATCGCAAGCACTAAGCACCAATAAATTCTTTATGATTGGCAGCTTAACAGCAAACGAAAGTTTGTTACGAAAATGGGTTACGAATAGGCCCGTGATTTGAGTTATTAGTTACTAAATCTATCGGCAAAAGCGGTAATAACCCTGTAGTCAGAAAACAGGCATAGTGGCTCGAAGTCAGAGACTCGAACAGCGGGCTATCATATATTTTAATTAAAGGAAAGTGGTAATATTTAACAAACTAAAGGCAATATTCGGTGTAACCGAAACCAATACCTTAAAAACGAAAAATTCCGTTTCAATATCAAAACTACATGAAACCTGGAACTATAACCAGATGGACATGCTTGAACAAGCCAGATTAGGCAGACCGAAAGAAGTGAGAAATTTTCTTCTACAGTTTGCTCCTTTTGCCGCTGTAAATGATGATTTTACTATATTATTGATATTAAGAACTTTTCAAGTATCAATGCTTGGTAACAAAAGAAAGATCTTAAATGGTTATCCAATAGACGAAAAATTCCAATGGGGAATTACCATCGTCAAATCGTCTGCAAATGGAGGAGCACAACATAATGTTTATATTCCTAACGAGAAAAAGTATCTGGGAATTAAAATTGAGGCCGATAGGATTGAAATAATAACCGATGATTCAGCAGTTCATACCAATGAAGCCGAATTAACACGAAAATTATTTTTCTTATATGATGAATCGTCATACGGAATAGCAACCGCGTTTGAAGAGTTAAATGATGAGCATTATCTTGAAAAACCTAAGCACGATTTTACTGGCAGTCGAACCATTACAATCCCCTCAATTGGCGAACTTATCTACGATGAGGAATTTGATTGGTATGAAGGTAAATTTACAGATGACTATACTATCGCGGTCAATATACATCACACTACACAAAATGAACTCCAAAAAGTTATCGAATTTGCCGATAGCCAATTACGATCTAAATTTTATAATCAGATGCTTATAGAAATGGAGGGCGGAATGATCGAACTAAAAAATGGAGCATGGCTGGATGACGACATTAATGAGCCAATTACTGTTGAAGAATTTAGAAAACGAATTACTATAGAAAGTATTGTTTTTTATGACAATTGCTCTACACAGATTTATTGTAATGATGACAACCTCTTTTTCGGCCATTCTATACAAATCGAAGTTGACGAAAATGGAAAGTACATTGCAGCAAGTTTGGTTGGATGATAAATGAAATAGCCATCTTACGTCGTTATTGATAGTAATAAAAGATAGGTACTACCATCAAACTGGAAGTGAAGTAATTATAATTTAATCTTCTATAAACAGGTCCGATTTCAGTATGTCCTCGAGGGAAATCGTTTTTAAAATCAAGAAAGAAACAGGAGGCACCTACGGAGCCGAAAAACGAGCCCTTTTCACTATAAACACATAACTCCGCTGGAGTTGAAATAGTCGGTGTATCACGGACTCCGGCGGAGTCCCGTGTTTATAGCATAAAGGAAACCTAAAAGCCAGGCTCCGTAGGTTTCTCCTCTTTAAAAGCGATTTTCCTCCGCTGTCCGAAGTCTCCGCCTTCGGATGATTATGCCGATAGTCTCTGACTATCGAATGATAAGGTTATAGATCGGCAATTGCTGAATGGATAAATAAAGCTATCGGCAAGGGCGATAACAATCCTTGTAGTCAGAGACTACAGGCATAGTAATTCGATTCTGAGACCTCGAACAGCGGGGCTTTAGCTTCTAACTAAATGCTTTCTTAATAGATTAACTTTGGGTTTAAAAGGCTAATCTGCTTATTGATTTATTTTTTTTGATAAACTTTACATTTGTTACCGGTTTACATTTGCTTTTAAAGCGGGCACTGGTATTATCAAAGTGAAATATATCTTTGCATTGGGTTCAATTTAATAATCATTAAAATCAATGCACAAAAACCTGTTAGCATACATCAGGCAATACGCTACGTTGCCGCTTACAAGTGATGAAGAAGCGTTAATTGTAGCCGCTTTTAAACCCAAAAAGCTCAGGAAAAAGCAGTACTTTTTGGAAGAAGGCAATGTGTGTAAATACGTTGGTTTTATTGTAAAAGGTGCTATGCGACAATATAGTGTAGATGACAAAGGTGCGGAGCATATTGTACAATTATACATTGAAAATTATTGGGCAAGCGACCGTGAAAGTGCCATCATGCTTACTCCATCAAGATATAATATTGATGCCTGGGAAGATACCGAACTACTCATTGCTACAGTAGCCGACATGCTGGATCTGATAGAAAAAGTACCTGCATTTGGGCAAATGACAAGATTAATGGACCAAAGAAGTTTCATTGTTTCTCAGCGAAGATTGAATTCTACCATTAGTAATACAGCAGAAAAACGCTATGAAGAATTTGCCGCTAACCACCCTCAATTTATTCAACGATTTCCTCAGCATCTCATTGCTTCTTTTTTGGGCATAACTAAAGAAACTTTAAGCAGAATTAGAAAACAAGCAAGTAAATAACTTCTATTTTAATTTTTGATTTTACAAAAGCGTTGATATTTATCAACGCTTTTTTTTATCATTTCTCATCGTTTCGGGGCGTGCTGTTGCTGCAATTTTACATCATAAAACAAAACAGATGAAAAAGCAAACAATAGTAGTAGTTGGAGCAACAGGTGCACAAGGCAAAGGCATTGTAAATGCACTTGTAAATGAAGGCTCTTTTAATGTGAAAGCAATAACCCGTAATCCGGAAGCATATACAGGCAAAGCAAATGAAGCAGTTTATGCAGATCTGAAAGATTTGCAATCCTTAAAAGATGCTTTTACAAATGCCTATGGTGTATTTGTGGTAACCAACTTTTGGGAAGGCGCCGACGAAATTACCCAGGGTAAAAATGCCATTGAAGCAGCAAAAGCAACGGGAGTGCAACATTTTATTTGGTCAACTCTTCCGGATGTGGAGCTCATTAGTGAGGCAGGATTTGAAGTGCCGCATTTTACTTTAAAAGCTAAGGTGGATGACCTGGTAAAAAGTGCAGGGTTCAAATATGCAACATTTGTTCAGCCACCGTTTTACTTTCAAAACCTTGTCGGGATGCTGGGGCCACAACCAAAACAAGATGGCACAACCGGCTGGACACTACCGATTGATCCAGCAAGAAAAGCGATTCACATGTCGGATATTAATGACCTGGGAAAAGTAGTCGCTGGTGCATTTTTGCAACCCGAAAAAGCCGGAAACGGCAATTACCTTTCTTTGGCAACAGATTTATATAGTTTCAACGATATTATAGAAGCCTATAAAACCAATGGCAAAGACCATAGCTTTTCGCAAGTGCCGGCTGAAGTGTTTTCAACTTTTTTTGAAGGAGCAAAGGAGTTAGCAGATATGTTCGGGTATTTTGAAAAACACACGTACATGGGCCCAGGTTCGGAATCACGGATTGAATTGGCAAAAGAAATTGCCACCGGCGAATTTGTGCCGCTCCAGGAATGGCTGAGTGAAAACAATTAAGCAAATGAAACTATCATGAGCCAACACTCAAAAAACAAAATGAGTATAGCTCATGATAGCTTCATATCCATTTAAAAAAAATTATATGCTGATGAAAAAGAAAACGAGTTTCTCAACAACAGGCAATAGTGCCGCAGTAGGCCCGCTATCAATCCAACGAATGTTACCAAATCGGTACGCCAACAAAGTTGGTCCTTTTGTATTTCTCGATTATGTTCGCCCGGCCGTTAAAGAAACCATAACCAAAAATGGTATAGGAGCCCATCCACACCGGGGCATTGCAACGTTAACTTATATTCTTCAAGGCGAAGTAGAGCATTTTGACAGTGCGGGAAATGAGGCGATAATTCATTCAGGAGGCGCACAGTGGATGAAAGCCGGTAATGGGATAATCCACGATGAAAATTTAAATTACGACTCCCAAACAGACAGTAAATTTATCCAGGGTTTTCAATTTTGGATAAATTTACCTGCAAAAAATAAAGCCGAAAAGCCGGCTCATATCGCTATACAAGCCAATGAAGTCCCCCAAAAAGTATTGCCAAATAATGATGGTTGGATAAAAGTAATTGTTGGCAGCTATCAGGAATTGAGTTCGAAGATCCCCAATTATTCCAAGCAGTTTTTGTATCATATTCAATTAAAAGCGGGCGCACAATTTTCAGTAGCAATGGAAAGCGACACAGAAGTTGCGGCCTTTTTGCCCATACAAAATGTGATGCTAAACGGCACTGAATTTCAGGCAGGTGAATTTATTGAGTTTGACAAAGCGGCCGGAGAAATTGAAATAAAAAACACTTCTTTAACAACCATCGATGTCCTGTTATTTGGCGGTGAAGAATATACAGAACCTGTGGTAGCAGAAGGTCCGTTTGTAATGAATTCGCAAGCAGAAATAGCAACTGCCTACCGGGATTTTCACGCAGGAAAATATGGGAAGATAAAATTGACAGTACAAAAATAAATTAGTTGGGGGAAGATTAAAAAGCCTGTACACTTTTTAATCTTCCGCTAACTGAAGTCGAAGAATCGAATAGCGGGAGATTATAAATATTCGCTTGAACGCTGGCTATGACTCTGTCGCTGCCGCAAGGTACTGTCATTAAAAACAAGTGTTTTGAATAATATTTTTCTTTTAAATTTGTAATGCGAAAGAAGGCATACGGCGAGCAATCGACGGATGACTATCTTGTGTAGCCTGGCTTTTAGCCGGGCTACTTCTTTAGCCCTTCGGGCTAAGCGAAAGAAGGCACCGGCTCTCTTTCTCCAGATGTATTTTTTATTGCTTCCGGCCCTTTTGGCATAAATGTTTCATTCTTTTTCCATAGTG
>NZ_JBFUCY010000053.1:0-30119 GCF_056404995.1 Mucilaginibacter sp. P2_A5 | reverse complement strand
CCAATGCTCCATATTACGATTGATGGATGATTACGATCCCGCATAACCATGGCTTCCAGGTCGCGTTTCCACCACTTGTTAAAATATYCGGCATAATCATGTTTGTTTTTCCCTACTTTCCAACAGTCAAATGCTTCATCAACAACCAATAAGCCTAATCTGTCACAAGCATTTAAAAATGCCGGCGATGGTGGATTGTGAGAAGTTCTTACWGCATTGAACCCCGCCTCTTTGAGCAGTTCAACCTTKCGCTCCTCTGCACGGTCAAAAGCWGCGGCACCCAGGCAGCCATTGTCATGATGCACRCACCCTCCATTCAGTTTTACTGTTTTTCCGTTAAGCTGAAACCCTTTTTCTGTAGTAAATTTGATGGAACGTATGCCAAACCCGGTCGCTGTTTGGTCAACTATTTTCTTATTTTGTAATACCTGTATCCGGGCACTATATAAATGCGGCGTTTCCGGTGCCCATAACATGGGGGCTGATACCGAAATTGTTTGAGCAATTTCCTTTTCGCTGTTAGCAGCCACGTCAACAGTTATTTGTTTATTTCCTGCGTTTTTAGCGTTTGGCCCTTTCAGCAAGGTACTAAGCACCAGATGTTGAGGCGACCCGGTTTCATTTTTAATCAATGTTTTAATTTGAACGGTTGCTTTTTTTGCAGACACATCAGGAGTGGCAACTGCAACTCCCCACTCGGCTATATGTACAGCATCGGTAACATTCATCCAAACGTGGCGATAGATACCAGAACCACTGTACCACCTGCTGTTCAATTGCTGCGAATTATCTACCCTTACCGCTATTACATTTTCATTATTAAAATCCAAAAAAGGTGAAAGGTCATAGCTAAATGACGAATAACCATAAGGGTAGATCCCAAGTGATTTCCCGTTAATAAAAACTTCAGAATTCATATAAACTCCTTCAAAATAAATGGAGACCTTTTTGCCTTTCCATTCAGCCGGGGCTTTGAAAGCTTTCCGGTACCAGCCTATTCCTGCAGGAAAGTATCCACCGGCTCCGCCCGTCGGGTTTTTGGGGCTTATTTTCCCTTCGATACTCCAATCGTGTGGTAAATCAAGGCTTCGCCAACTCATATCGTTAAAATCTTTTGATTTTGCAGATATAGTACCTCCCAGAAAAAACTTCCAGTTATAATCAAATAGTTGTTTTCGTTCAATACCATTTTGATTTTGAGCGAGGCTAAAATTACTGCCCGCCAAAAGCAAGAAGAAGGTCATAAATATCGTTTTCATAAAAATGAGCGTGTTTTTGAATTGTAGAATAATACATTTAGTTGTGAAACCATCCCATATTTCGGCGCGTTGCCGTGAAGCATGTCTATTTTTTCTTCCAGCGTCATTTTGCTGATGATGCTGATCTTCGCTTTAAGTGTAGCCTCGCCTTTGTTTTGTGCCCAAACGCCGCCGGCAACGAAAAATGCCATAAAACAGGCAAGGGTATATTTCATAAATTAGTATTTCTTTTATTTTTTGTCGATGCTATTTATCTGTGGCTGTAGGTTCAACAGCAGATGTGTTTAACCCTGGCGATATTGCTTTGCTGTAAGCATTATCGGTTACAGCGCGAAGGCGCCGAAATTTTTATTTCCCCCTTATAAGTTAACCGAACCCTAATTAAGCAACGATAGTTTTAACAAAGCGGCCCCGTGTGTATTGATCGTTTTTTTATATCCTTTTTTAAAGGTACCTACATCTTGTTTTTCCCAAAGGTCCCGAACGACTACCTTTCCTTCCAGGCCAAGTTGGGCAAAGTTTACATCCACATCCTGCGGCTGCGCCGCCAGGTTGAATAAAGCGACATAAATATCCTTACTATCGGGCACGTGCGAATACCAAACTATTGCATCATTAGTTTTGTATAACTGGCGCGGTTCGGTCCCATGTTGGTTAACGGCTATCACCTCATCGTTTGTAAACAGTTTCAATTCCTGTTCCCTGTTTTCGGGCAGGTTGCCGCCCAAAATTAACGGGGAGCGGAAGATGGTCCAAAATGTCATATGCGAATACTCCTCGTCTTTTGTAAAACGGCTATAACGTTCGTTCCCTACAGGGCCCCGTTTTGACAACTTGCCTATCTGTATCATATCACAATCGGGCCAATGGCCGGGGCCGCCAAGGCCTTCCCATTGTTTGCCATAATTAAACATTTGCAATACGGCGGGCCATTCGTCCCAAAAGTCATTGGCTACCCGCCACATATTGGCATTTTGTTTTAGGTTATCAGCTTTAAAAACAGGCGTAGCCCCCGGTGATGTGCTGAACACGATGGCCCTGCCGCAACTATCAATTGCCTCGTGGTAGCCCTCAAGCTCCGCAGTGCGATAAGGAGCCGATAAGTCATCAACCTTAATAAAATCAACGTCCCAAGCGGCATATAACTTCAATATTGAATTCAGGTATTCCTGCGCACCGGGTTTAGCCATATTCAGGCCAAACATGTGGTTGTTCCAGGCGCATTTTGAATTAGTATCGGCTATCATATCAGCAGTTATGCCATTAGCGCCCATTACGGGTGATTTTGCCCATACTGCCTGGCGTGGGATGCCACGCATTACATGAATACCAAATTTCAACCCCAGCGAATGGACATACTTAGCCAATGGCTTAAACCCCTTACCGCCCAATGCCGACGGAAACTTAATTGTATCAGGTGTTAGACGCCCCCATTGGTCCATAGCCAGCCAGGGGCTATATGAGCCATCTTTAAGTCTTTTTTGAAACGGGTCGCCACTTCGGCTATCAAAGGACCATAAAAAATCCACCACTATATACTGCCAGCCATGCGCCTTCAGGTTTTTAGCAACGTAATCAGCATTTGCTTTTACCTCATCCTCATGAACCGTCATACCGTAACAATTGTAACTGTTCCATCCCATGGGTGGGGTTAGCGCAACACCCGTGTTTTGCGCCTTTACAGATGTACAAAAACTAAATACTATTAAAAAAGTTAAAATTTTCCAGGTTGTGGTCATCTATCGGAGATTTATATTGTAAATAATACGTAACTGGTTGCGTCAAACGACTTATTAGTGTTTGTAATAACTGGTTTTACGCTTAAATCATTAATTTCTTGCTTACTGCATCTTGTTAATGTCAGGATGCCTATTTATTTGTTTAACTGGTTGAATTTTATTTTTCCGGGGAAATGGAATCTGTTATATGAAAAAAGTCAAAGTCGGCCGCTCCCCCTATATTTTTTGTAGCATAATTAAACAAAGCAAAACGATAGCCCATAAAATGCGGGATGCTATAAGCCATTTTTAATTGTGTGCCCAATGGTATCCACGTTTTCCCGTCCAGGCTATAGAAAAAATCGGCCACGTCTTTTCTGTTTGTAAAATTGCATTCCGCCTTAAAGTATACTACCTTTTGGTTTAAGGGGATTTTTTGTGCTTCTACAGGTTTTCCGGTACTTGCATTGATCATTAAGACAGCTTTGCTATCCCCGGTTATTTTGACACCGGCCAATCCGTAATTTTTTTGCAAAAGGCCCAAACCCGCGAAATCACCATCTTTCATGTTAGCAATGTCGAGCGAAACTGTCCCGGAGCATCCCGGGCCGATAGTGCGTTGTGTTAATGAATTTCGAGCCATCAGGAAATTGGTGTCGATCCTCCCGGTGCTGAGTCGTAAATACCCTTTCCGCGCGGTAACAGACCACAAACTATTATCCGGGTTATGGTTCCATTGCCAAACCAGTGGTAATGCACGTTCGCCTTTTTTACGGGTAAACTCGTCCGAAGCAACAATGCCTGGGATCAAACCTTTACTGGCTGGCAGATCTAATGTATCCGGGGCTTTACCGTTTTCTCCTAATACAGGCCAACCGTCTTCCCACTTTACAGGAACCAGATAGGGAATTCGGCCAACAGAACCAAAATCGCGAAAGAGATAAGAAAACCAGCGTCCGTCTGGCGTCTCAATAAGTCCACCCTGAGCAATTCCTCTATCCTGTAAGCCAACTTTTCCTTCCCAAGGACCGTTGATATCATCTGCCCTATGTATAACTACAGTTCTGGTTTTACCGCGTGGGGCGCAAATATTAAATAGATAATATTTTCCATTTATTTTATATAATTGAGATCCTTCAGCGCCAATGCCCATGTCGTTTCCTGCTGGTGCGTGGGCGTTTTCAATGATAACTTTCACCGGAACGCCTGGTCTAACTCCCGTCAGATCGTCATTTAATTCAACAAGTTTTAGTCTATCTGCATCATAAATTAAATAGGCTTTGCCATCATCATCAAAAAACAGAGAATGGTCATGATAGGCTGGTTTAAAGGAAATTCTTTCCCAATTTCCTTTTTCTATATCTTTCGTTTTAAAAATATAAGTTTCACCTGTGGTTTGTGCAAAAGTGGTTACATAATACATACCTTTATGGAAGCGCAGACTGCTCGCCCATGAACCCTTGCCGTATGTGTTTTTACCTTCTGTCAAATTTAGCTCCTGCATATCTGCCAAAGTATCATAGGCATAGTTGATGATTTTCCAATTGACAAGATCTGTAGATTTCATAATAGGCACCCCGGGATTCATGTGCATCGTTGTACTGCTCATATAATAATTTTTACCAACCCTGATCATAGACATATCGGGAACATCAGCAAAAATGATTGGATTAGTGGCTTTTTGCGCATATAAACGCGGCACTATAAGCGTGATAATTAAAGCTGCCATCCATAACCTGTAAATCGCATTTCTCATATTCACATTTGTTTTTTTTGTCCTGGTATGCTTACCTGGTTTTAATTATTTAGTTAATGTATTTATTTGAAGCATGCTTACTGAATATGGATCGAAAGTCCTTGTAAATTTGGCGCCGGCCACTTTTATTTTGGAGGTAACCGGAACTATTTTTTTGGGGTCGCTGATGGTGTTCGTATCCTCGGGTTTATCGCCTTTTATGACCACGATACTACCCTCGGGAGAAAGTTTTCCGGCCCCCTTTAAATCGATATCAACCTGCTGCGGCTTTCCTGTTGCATTTACTACTTTAAGAAACAGTTTTCCCGTTTTGGTGTCCCGGGTAGCTACATAAAACATGCCTGGTATAGGTTTGGGCATGTTGTTCGCCGCGCTGTCCTGTTTGGTGGCAGGCCTTGTTTGGGTGGGGATATAGGCGCCGGATACAGGGACTACCTTATCGCCGATATAGGTATTAAACATTGCTTGTACATGGTACGAGGGCGAACCAAAACTTGTCAATGCATCATAACCTATCAGGTTTGATTCCCATTGCCATGCTTTGGGCACGGTTGCGGTAGCCTTATTTACATTTGCAAATAAAGGCGCATAGCATGAGCGGATAACCACGTCTGAATTGCGCTCCATACCGGTCATCCAGGCCGCATCGCCAAGGGCAGCATTCAACGTGGTTGTGGGCATGCCTTCCGTTGTTGCCCATTCACCTACAAAAACTTTATATCCACTGCGGTCGTAGTTATCATAATGTGCCGCGTCCTCTTCCATCCCCCAGGCATTGCGGTAATAATGTTCATCTACAATTTCGGGCTTGCGAATGGTTAATTTACTCCTGCTTCCAAGCCAGTCCTTACCTCCGATGCTTGCGATACAGTGAAGGTTTGGGTATTTGGCTTTAATGCCATCATAAAACTGGGCAAAACGTCCGTCGTAACTGCCAGATTCGTCAAACCCGTCTTCGTTGCCAATCTCTACATAGCTGAGTTTAAAAGGAGCCGGGTGCCCGTCTGCCGCGCGCTTAGCGCCCCAGTAGGTGTGTATGTCGCCTGTAACATATTCAATTTCATCAAGCGCATCATCTACGTAAGGCTTCAACAGCGGACCAGCGTCCACATGGTCGGCATCAAGCGAATAGCCTGCAAAAACAGCCAACAATGGCTCCATTTTCAGGTCTTCGCACCATTCTAAAAATTCAAGTAAGCCCATGCCGTCGCTGGGGCGGTAGCCCCATGAGCCGGTATGGCCGGGCCGTCCCTCAAGCGGTCCCAAAGTGGTTTTCCACGGAAATGCATCGTTCAATTTTGGGCCTTCAAGGAAATTACCGCCGGGAAAACGTAAAAAACGGGGTTTCATATCGGCCAATAACTTCATGATATCTACCCTGTTGCCATTCGGGCGGTTATGATAAGTTGGCGGAAATAACGAGACGAGGTTAAAATAATAAGCCCCGCTACGGTTTGTTGAAATAACAAAACGGGCATCAGATGTTGGTTTAACACCGGCGCCGGTTGTTAATTTGAGTTCATATTTTTTCCAAAAGGGGCTTTTTATCAAATTAATAACCCCCGAAGCATAAACCGTTTTACCGTCATTGCTTTCTATACTTACGGTTATAGGCCCGGCAGTGTTATCGGCAATTACCGGAACAGTAACTGTAGGCTTGGGCTCCCAGGGGCGGGGGGGAAATGGCTTGCTGCTCGTTCCCTTCATATAAAAAGAAGCGTTATAAGTTGTATTAGGCAAAACAGGTATGCCCCAATAACCTTCATTTGCTATGCCGGCCCGGCCACCGCCGGTATCCACCAAAAGTCTTAAACAAGTAGTTAACGAGCCATTAATTGCCTGGCGCTGCTGATCGTTGGGTACATTGCCGGGGTTTGGGGCAACTAATTTAATAGTGGCTTTCGCGCCACCTTCCCTGATCACGCTCCATGCTTCCGGCGTATTTGGGTTGTCCTTAAATATCCTGTTCCTGATCAGTTCGGCATACAAACCGCCATCGTACGAATGGTTGATCTCTTCGGTCATCAACCCATACAATTGCGGGCTTACATTTGCGCCAGGCTTAGTTAAATCAAGCGTTAGCTTAGGGTTTTGCGCTTGTAAACTTGTTGTTGTGAACAGGAACAGGCACAAAATTGAAATGGGTAATAACTTTTTCATCATGAAAGTTTATATTATTTATTGTTTTTTTAACACTTATTTTTACAAGACCAACTGGTCATTTCCTTTAAAATTTCCCTCGGGTACAAATCTTACGCGAACGACTACATTAAGTAAATTCTTAAGCCCTTATTTATTTCTTATTGAATTTCCACCAGTTGAAATTAAACAAATGCCCCTGGCTACCTTTAAACACAAAGTATACATCGTGAATACCCGTTGCTTTGTTAACCGCAACAGATTGGGTTCCCCATATATCCAAACCGCCTGTGTTTTTTACCGATAAAGTACCTAATAAGAAACCGTCACGACTGTCAATGTGTATCTCTATCATACCTCCATCAGTATTTACTGCAACATCCGCGCAAAATAATTTTGGGCCACTTTTAAAATCGACGCTTCGTACTTTAATATAATCACCACTATCTATAGCTGTTACGTATATGCCATTATTACCTTTTGCGGTACTAACACCCGATTCCCAGGCTATTGTTTCTGCCTCCTGACGAACAAAAGGATCCAGGTTTCTTACTGCTTTGATCACGCCTTCGGTAGTAGGGCTGATCATAGGAATTGTACCATCAGGTTGATAAGTAAATTGATCAACACAAACCGACCTTGTAAAGCCCCCTCCGCCCGGTAAAGCTTCGTTATGATAAAAAAAGTATGAGTTACCATGGTAATCTATCATCCCGGGGTGATTTGTAAATGCGCCGCGTTTCTTAATAATGCGCATAAGTGTATCCCGGTATACCCACGGACCAGTTGGCCCCGTACTGGTAGAATAAGCTATATGCTCCGGCACACCGCCGGCAGGATATACCATATAGTACATTTTTTTTCGTTTATAAAACCAGGGCCCTTCCTCGTATTGGGTAAAACGGTTGGGATCTCCGGTACGTTTCCCAAACCCTTGCTCTGTAAACGGCACCATTTGTATATCTCCTGAATAAGAGATCATATCCTGATTTAATTTCACATAAAACAAGTGTGGGTTTCCCCAATACAGATAAGCCTGCCCATCGGTATCAATAAATACCGTGGGGTCAATATCGCCACGACCAGTATAAGCTAAGGGATGGCCAATGGCATCAATAAATGGCCCTTCGGCTGTTGGGCCAACGGCTACCCCAATAGCCATACCTTTGCCGTCGGTCCGGGTCATTGGCACATACCAGTAAAATTTACCATTACGAAAAATACACTGCCCGGCCCAGGCATCTTTACTTGCCCATGAGAATGTTTTTACCGATAACGGCGCGCCCCTGTCGGTCCAATTCACCATATCTGTGGTTGAAAATAAGTGCCAATCCTTCATAATGAACGGTGTAGCTTTATCCTCGTCGTGGCCTGTGTACAAAAACACGGTGTCATGGTACACCATAGGTGCCGGGTCGGCTGTAAACCTGGTTTGGATAATTGGGTTTTGCGCTCTCACGTTTGTTGCTGTGAACAGGAACAGGCACAAACCTGAAATGGGTAATATTTTTTTCTTCGTCAAAGTCAATATTATTAATTGTTTTTTACACTTATTTACCAGCCAACAGGCCATTTCCACTGAAAATTATTTCTGAGTTTACCGGTATTCCTGATAACCTGTTTGCCCGGTTCACAGATTTTCTATAAACTTCACACTGCTTCTGAAATGGGTTTACTTCACCGAAATTTTTACTTTTTGAATGATATTACGTGATGAATTACCTAATTGAAGGATGTATTCACCGGCTTCGGTATTCCATCCTTTTTTTGATTCGTCATAAAATGCCAAATCCCCAACCTTTACATCCAGTTCAACTGTTTTGGTTTCACCGGGTTGCAGAAAAACTTTTTTGAAAGCTTTTAGTTCTTTTTCAGGGCGCAAAACAGAGCTAACCGGGTCACTTACATATAACTGCACAACTTCGGCCCCGGATCTGCTTCCTGTGTTTTTGATGGTGAATTTCGCCCGGATTGTTTCATCCTTTTTATAGTTTGATTTATCTGTGGAAAGTTTGCTTATGGAAAAATCAGTATAGGAAAGCCCATAACCAAAGGGGAACTGTGGTTCAATTTTCTTCGTATCGTACCAGCGGTAACCAACCAGTATGCCCTCTTTATATTCAGCCGTTGCGCCTTTACCCGGATAGGTATCCAGGTTAAACGCGGGTGAATCTTTTAACGATACAGGAAAAGTAAATGGCAACCTGCCTGATGGGTTTACAACACCTGTTAATACATCGGCCAGTGCATTGCCTGCCTCCGAGCCGTTAAACCACGACCAAACAACCGCATGATTTGACTTTTTGATTTCATCCAGGTTATAAGGGGCACCAGCCATGATTACGATAATGGTATTGGCATTAACGGCCGTTACCGCGTTAACCAATGCCTGTTCGCCAAAAGGCAGTTCCAGGCTTTTACGGTCATGGGCTTCACTTTCATATTCACGATTGGAACCGATACATAAAATGGCAATGTCTGTTGTTTTTGCGAGCGCCACGGCCTCATCAATCAGTTTTTGATCGGGCTGGTCAGAGCCACGGTTTTGTTCATCACTATTGCTTGCCAGGTAGTTTGCTTTATAGCCCTGGGCAAAGCTGATATTGGCTGTTTTACCGAACCTTGATTTTATGCCTGCTAAAGCGGTAACCTCATATTTAGCTTTTACCCCTGCGCCATACCCGCCCAAAGCAAATGTGCGGATGGCATTATCACCGATGACAGCAATGCTTTTAATGTTAGCTGCTTTTAAAGGCAACAAATGGTTGTCGTTTTTTAGCAGAACGATGGATTCTGAGGCAATAGCATAGGCGGCTTTGGCATGTGCCGGTGTAGCGATAGATCCTTTAGGATGGTTAGTACTCATGGAGGTGTGGTACATTACCCACAAAATCCTTCTCACTTTATCATCAATTGTTTTTACCGGGACCTGGCCTTCCTTAACAGCTTTTAGTAGCGGCTTGGCAAAATACCACTGATCATACGGCCCGCTTGAGCCCATTTCAATGTCCAGCCCGTTGTTGGCCGCTGCTACGGTATGATGCGTCCCGGACCAATCCGACATGACCACTCCTTTAAAGCCCCATTCCTTTTTTAGTACTTTATTTAATAAATAGTCATTCTCGGAACACCAATAGCCATTCAGCTTATTGTAGGCCGACATAATGGTGTAGGCATTGCCTTGCTGTATGGCTGCTTTAAATGCCGGGAAATAAATTTCGCGCAATGCCCTTTCATCAACTATGGTATTTACGCTGTCGCGGTTAAGCTCCTGGTTATTGGCGGCAAAATGTTTTATACAGGCTGCTACATGCTGACTTTGGATCCCTTTTACTGATTGAATAGCCAATTGGCTGTTTAAATATGGGTCTTCCGAATAATATTCATAGGTACGGCCGCAAAGGGGCATCCGGCAGATATTGAATGCGGGTGCAAGCATTACAATCTTTTTACGGGCATTGGCTTCTTCGCCTATTACTACCCCGTATTTATTTGCCATTACTGGGTTCCAGGTGGCCGCTATGGCCGAGCCATTTGGTAAAAACGTGGCCGAATCGGTTGTCCAGTTGGCCGACGCCCAATCAAAGCGTTTTATCTCTTCACGTACGCCTAAGGGGCCATCATCGCAGGTTAGCTCCGGGATACCTAAACGGCTTACGCCTGCCGAAGAAAACAGCGCGTTGCCATGTAGCATGTCTATTTTTTCTTCCAGCGTCATTTTGCTCACAATGCTGTTGATCTTCGCTTTAAGCGCAACCTCGCTTTTGTTTTGTGCCGAAACGCCGCCGGCCACGAAAAATGCCATAAAACAGGCAAGGGTATATTTCATAAATTTTTTATGTGTTATGTTATTTATCGGCTGCTGTAATTTGAACAACAGCTGCTTTTAATCCTGGCGCAGTTGCTTTTAATATTATCTGGCCTGGTTGCCCGGTCGATTGTACAATAACCTGGGCGTTCCCGCTGAACAGTTTTCGTTTATATGTAGCAGCGGGATAAACCAATTGGATTAAACCTGGATCGGTATTAACGCTCGCCCAAATATTTGCTTTGAGTAAAGGTGTAGCTACAATAACAATGGTGTTGTTGCCCGGATGTAGTAACGCGGCTTCAAGTTTAAATTCAGTGTTCCCGGCGTCCGCTTTAATTTCATGCCCTATCTCTTTACCATTGATATAAATGCTTTGCACCTTGCCTATGTTTTTATTAAAAAAGGTAGCAGTGGCGGTGGTAACGTCGGCTGGCATCGTGAAACCAGCTCTGTAAACTATCGCTTTCACCTTTCGGCCAAATTCATCATCCCGGGTATCCTTAAAAGCTTTTTGCCAGTTACTGTCATCATAGTCAGCCGCAACTTCGGCCTTCACATTTAAATCATCTACAAATTTCTCCTTAAAATTCCCTATTTGAACAAGGTTAATCCGATCCAAGTATTGATCGGGTTCCAGCGAGGTGGGATCTCCGTTGCCAACACCTATTATTTTACCCGGTCCCTCAATTGAAAAGCCCAGTTCATTGTAGGCCGTTGGCACCCTTAAATTATTTTTATCAGTAGCTTGTAGGGTAATTAAGGCGATATCTTTGCTATCGGCTTTGATTGTCTCCCTGTTAGCCTGTAATTTAATATTGACCGGGACCAGGGTTGTTTTAACAACGTCGCTGCCCGCTTTTATTCCTTTTTTATAACCTATAGCTTCCAGTGTTCCCGGCTCATATTTCACCTGCCATTCCAGGTGCCCGTTTGGCTCCATAGCTTTTTTACCGAGGCTTTTCTTATTCAGAAAAAGTTCAACCTCGTCGCAATTACTATAGGCGCACACCCGTATTTCCCGGCCTTCTTTACCATGCCAGTTCCAGTGCGGCAACAGGTGTACAACGGTTTGGTCAGTCCACCATGACTTTAAATAATAGTAATCGTCTTTGGGGAAACCGCAGGCATCAAGCATTCCAAAATATGATCCGACAGAGGGCCATCCAAATGGTGTAGGCTCGCCTCTGTAATCAAAACCCGTCCAAATGAACATCCCTGCCAGGTACGGACGTGCGGCGTAATGTTTCCAGCCTTGCTCCAGGCTATAAAAAGAGTCGTTTTGCTTTCTGTCGTATGCAACAAGTTGCTGCTTGCCCATATCATCCTCATAAATCCCTCGTGAGGCTACTGTCGATCCTTCCTCAGTACCCCAGCTAAACTGGTTGGGATACTTTTTATGCTGTTCGTCGGTATTTTTAGTTGCTACGTAATTATAGCCCAGCACATCTATTACTGTTGATATTCCATTGCCAATACCACCGCTTATAGCCGCTGTGATATACCGGGTTGAATCGACAGATTTGGCAAAGGCCTGCATAGTAGCGGCTATACGCGCCCCGGTAATATTACCTTCAATGCCCCACTCTTCGTTCCCTATTGACCAGCTGATGATACTGGGATGGTTTCTATCGCGCAGGATCATCCTTTTCAGGTCATTTAGCTCTGTAGATGCTACGCCCATTAAGCGGTTTTCATCTATAACCAGCATACCCAACTTATCGCAGGCATCCAGCAATTCGGGCGTTGGCGGATGATGTGAACAGCGATAGGCATTGGAACCCATACCTTTTAAAGTACGGATCCGAAACTCCTGTAAAGCATCGGGCATGGCAGCACCTACACCGGCATGATCCTGATGATTATTGGTTCCCTTTATTTTAACGTGTTTGCCATTCAGAAAAAAACCTTCGTTGGCATCAAACCTGATGGTGCGAATTCCAAATGTTGTTGTATAACTGTCGGTAACAGCGCCATTCTCTTCAACGGTGGTAAGCAACCGGTGCAGGAAGGGGGTTTCTATCGACCATAGCTTAGGATTGGTTATAGATAAAATGCTTTTAACATCCTGCGATGTAAAAGGTTTCAAAGTAAGCCCTGTCGTTTTGCCGGTAGCAAGCGTTTTACCATCGGCGTCAACAATGGTTTGTGTTACGCTAAAGCTTCTTGCTTTTTTATCGCTGTTAATAATAGTGGCCGTTGCATCAACATCGGCAATATTGTTTTTCACCTGGGTTGTAACACATGTTCCGTTGGAAGCAATATGCAGCTGGTCGGTTTTATTGAGCCAAACATGCCGGTAAATACCGGCGCCTTCATAAAACCAGCCTTCTTCCATGGTTACATCAGCCCGTACTGCTATAACATTATTACCACCATAGTTTAAATATTCAGAAACATCGTACTCAAAGCTATTATACCCACTGGGCTCGGTACCCAGGTAATGTCCGTTGACCCAAACTATGCTGTTGCGGAACACACCGTCGAAGGCTATAGATATATGCTTACCCAGATCGGTAGCGGGAACAACAAAAGTTTTACGATACCAGCCCACGCTGGCATCAGGAAAGTTCCGGCCTATGGCCTTCGATCCGTGGCTTGAGCTGCCTTTAGCACTAAAAGGCTGTTCAACCGCCCAGTCATGCGGGAGGTTAATTTTACGCCATCCCCTGTCATCAAATCCTGGCGATGCGGCGCCGTCGCCATAGCCGGTTTTAGCGAAATAAGAAAACCCACCTGTTCCGTTATAAAAGTCCTTTGCCGGATCATAAGGATGCCCTAATGCAAAGCGCCAGTCATTATCTATACACACGTGTCCGCGTTTTGATGCGGGCACCGAAGGCTGCGCATAGGTGGTTGCTTTTACCATTGCCAGTAACAGGATACAAAAGATCCCTTTTATTATATATTTATTTTTCATTGTCAATTGACTTGCGCTGGCAAGTCCGATAATCCTAAAATGTTGTATAATCTTTTCTTCCCCCCGATACTATTTATTTGCGGCCGTAATTTTCACCAGTCCCTGCTTTAAATTCCTGCTCGCGGCAAGGGCTTTTCCCGGAGGAAAGCGCGTTGACGAATCAATGGTCCAATCCGAATACCCCCAGTACTGCCTGTTAATTTCAGTACTAACACCATGCGGTCAACATTTTTTTGTTTTAATTTGTTACCTGTTTAACTGCGTGTGCCTATCCATATCCACATAGCGCGTAGTTGAAACCTTATTCTGGAAGGTAACGCAACCCATAATGTTCTAAACATTTTTGAGTGAACTTCTTAATAAGAACCAAGCCCTCGTTACACATTTTTTTCGACTGAGGCGTTAAGGTAGCGTTACTCAATATATCAATGTGCTCCTTAAGCAACATGCCAATCGTATCAAAATTCTCTATCAAAGCTTTAATCTCACTTTCATCTAATTCTGGCGCTTTTGAAATCATTTGATTTTTCATGTTCTCTTTTTTTAACCAGGTATTATTCCCCATGGATATCAAATTTGGGGGAGCATCCCATAATATTTTAAATCCCATAATGTTCTAAACATTTTTGAGTAAACTTCTTAATGAGGACCAGGCCCTCGTTACACATTTTTTTCGATTTCGGAGTTAAGATAGGGTTGCTGAAAATAGTAAGGTGCTCCTTAAGCAACATCCCAATTGTATCAAAATCCTCTATCAAAGCTTCAATTTCACTTTTATCTAATTCCGGCGCTTTTGAATTAATTTGATTTTCCATGTTCTCTTTTTTTAACCAGGTATTATTGCGGCGGCAATCGTCATGCGTTCAAATAGCTCACAGTTGATTTCCGTCATGTTGAAAACAGAATCGTCAGAGTTAAAAAATGCCGGGACCTCTCGGTAAAGGCCCCAGGCATCCACTTATATTCAACTAAACTCTCTCTTATTTAATTCACCGGGAAACGGTACTGACTAATATGTTCACAGCATCCCTATTCTAGAAAAAGCTTTAATCCAACATTACTGGTTATACACTGCTTAATGGCATCCATCATACGCTGATCAAGCAACTTACCCAGCTCCCAAAACAAAGGCTTAACGGCTCCACTGAATTGGCAGTAACAGCCCGTTTTGATTGGACATCTACTTATAAATAGCATCAATAAACCAACAACCGGACTTAATAAAATTTCCATTCATCAAACAAAAAGCCTTCTCCCTTAAATACAAAATAGATATTCCCCACTCCTTTAGGCATGTTCAGTCCTATTTGTTTGGAGAGCGTAGTCCAGTCCTTCGCATCACACATAAGGGAAACAATAGCCGGGCCTTTAAGATTATTTACATAAACATCTATTCTACCTGTTCCTTTAACCCGGGCTTCGAATTTGGCAGGGACCTGTTTGCTAAAATCGGCTCCCCGCACCATGAGACATTGTTTATCTATCGTTCCTTTGGCAACCATATTACCCACAATACCAACAGTATCGAACTGGACGTGACCCGAAGTGCCCGCCGTGGTTTCTGCTTGCTGAACAACGAATGGATTTAACAGGCTAAGTTGTAAGGGGCCTTTAAAAGTTGCGCTGACCATGGGGAAAGCCACATCACTCCCTTCGTCTACCTGTATTGGTTCGATACCCGCATTACGAAAACCACCCTTAGTGTTAAAGTAATCCTGTAAATACATGGCATGGTAGGCAAGATAATATTTGTCTTTAAACTTGAACACGTGAGTGTGATTGTTTGTAAAAGGGCCCACATTAACCTCGCCGGTATTCTTAAAGTAATTATCACGATACTTCCAACTATCCGGATTTAAGGGTGTTTTACTCGTCATATAAGATATGTTGCATGCGGTTGGTTTAGCAATATTGCTATAAGGCCATTCAGTGCGTTCATCCCAACTCGTACAATAGCTATAAACCCAGGTTCCATTGATAAAGTTAAGGTCGCTGGCCTCATTAAAATAAGGAGCGGGTATCTTAGAGATACTGCCGGCCAAACTGATCATATCTGCTCCTAATTTGACAATCCTGGCATTATCCGGCATATATTTTGTTTTGGGCGTTCCGGCTCCAAAAACCAGCCAGCCTGTACCCTGGCCGTCAATCACAACTCCGGGATCGAACGGAGCACCGACATCCACACCGGGAACGGAGCGGTCGACTATGTTCTTTCCTAATGGGTCTTTCCAGGGGCCAACGGGAGAGGTGGAAGTAAGCACGGCTGAGCCACCACCGCCATTGGAGTAATACAAATAGAAATGCGTTTTGCCGTCTGCTTCCAGCCGGGATTCAATGGAAGGCGCCCAGGAATTCTGATTCCATGGTGCCAGCTTTGCTGTATTTATGAGGCCATGATAAGTCCAGTTGACCATATCATCGGAAGACATCATGACCAGTGTACGGATATGCTCGTATGAATTTTTCCCATCCTTTCCTACATGCTCATACTGTTCATGATCATTCGTGGCATACACATAAATTCTTCCATTGTATTCTACAGCTGTTGGGTCGGCCGTAAATATAAAATCTAATAAAGGATTCGCATTATTGGTGAGAAGTTTCGGCGAAGCTCTTGCGAATTTTGCTTCCAGGCCTCCATTAACCTCTATATCTGGCTGTGTAACTTGAATTTGCCGGTCAACACTATTCGGAGCTTTGATAGTCACTATCGCCCCGCGGGTAGCCCCCGTGTTGTTAGCGTTCGCGGTTAATTTAAGCGTAACATTTCCCGGACCTCCCGATGACCGGCTTATAGTTAACCACGGAAGTAAAATGTTGGCTGTCGCTGTCCAATTAGCATTGCCAGTGATAGAAACATCAGAACGACTTCCTTCCGGCTCAAAAACAACTTGCAGGGAAGAAACAGTGAGTTTAGTTTCAATCTCTTTTTTCTTAAAGGAAAAAGAAGGCAATGTGACCAAAAATAGTAAACCTAAAAATATAGCAAGGCCCTTTTTCATATTATTGTATTGTTCATTTTTGTTAGTTTAATTTATCTTTTCACACTCAATACCAGTCATATACGTCAAGCAGAAAACGGTACTGTCTAATCTGTTCACGGTACCGCTCTTCCGGTAAAAGCTTTAACCCAACATTAATTTTACTTATATCCTAATTTAATGGCATTATACATGCGCTGGTCTATTATCACATTATTAGCCCTGTCTAACATATTTCCTACCTCCCACCAGAATGGCAGCATACCATTCGCTTTAGCCGTTTTGGTCGTAAAAGTTGCCCAGTAGTCCACAGACCTGTTGTTCATCAACGTATCCTTAGGCATAGGCCTGTTAGGGTCAGTCCTCCTCGGGGCTGCATATTCACCAAGCACCACAGGGATACCTTTATCAACAAAATTCACTTTCATCTTTTGGTATTCAGCAGTGATCGCAGCCTCGTCTCCATTTCCAGGGGTGTTGTTGCGGTCTGGCTCAATAGTAGAAACATTCCCAGCGCCCCAGTAGTAAACCATTTTGCCCCAGCTTACATCTCCATCTGTTAGTATCGTAAATGTAACAGGGGTATAGTCGTGCACCTCGAGCATCAACTTGTTAGGTACCGGGTCGTGAGGCATAGTAGTCATCAAAGTAGCAGTTATAGAAATATTAGTGTGAGGCCCCTGCACAACCAGCACCCGGTAGGCGTTTCTGCCCCCGGTAGAGCGAACTGCCTTAATGAATGTTTCGTGATAACTATTCAATATGGCCATCTGCGCGGCGTTGTCAGCCGAAGGTTCATTTGCGCTGGCAAACAAAACGTGCTCATCAAAATCACGCAAGGTTGTAGCTATCTGTTCCCAAAGCGCTTTTTGTTTCGCATTAACAGAATCTTTCTTAGCATCGGTAATATTATTTTCCAGCCAGCCGTTGTCCCAGTGAATATTCACTATCACATACATATCATTAGCCACACAATATCCAACTACTTCTTTCACCCTGGCAAGCCATGCAGGGTCAATTGCTGCCTTTTTCCGGTTGCTTAGATGATTCCAATTCCATGAACAAGGAAGTCGTATCGCACTGAAACCTGTTGCTTTCAAATATTTTATATATGATTCGGTAATTTTATTACCATTCTGCCAATCAGCTTCGTTTGGGGGCTCCATGGTATTGCCAATATTTGTTCCCATTCCCGTTCCCATTTTTGCAGCCAGTTGCATGGCAGTACTGGTCACTCCAGTCATGTCTGGCGCTATAGGCGAGGTGTTATAACCTGGGTATATGGTGGGAGCCTGGGTTACCGTCACCCTTCTGGCCTGCCCGTTTGACGAACTTATATATAAAATTGCAGATTGGCTTGCACCGGTGCCATTTGGCGACGCCACTGTCACATGAATAACGGTACTCCCGCTCTTGCCGGATGTAGTGTTTAATTGCAGCCATGACAAAGCAGGGTTGCTTACGCTCCAATCAGCATTGCTGGTAATGGTAATGTCCTGGCTTCCTCCTTCGGGCGCAAAAGTAATCGCCGACATGCTAACCGTGAGTTCCGGCGCGGTAGTTTTCGCCTTTGTGCAGGCGAAAAGCATAATAATCGCACTAAGAAATATTATAGATTTAAAAAAATACATTTTTCTCATTTTTGTCTATAACTAAACTTTTTATAAATAATCTCCGCACTAAAAACATCTGATAACATTTTTTATTAATTATCCAGGATAATTTGAGGATTGTTGAATCAGCGTTTATTTGCCTCTGGCTAACATTAAATTTTACTTATATCCTGCAGTAATGGCATTTACCATCCGCTGGTCATTAACCACATTATTTTTTCTGTCAAAACCATTACTTACCTCCCACCAGAATGGTAAAAGATCATTCGCTCTCCTGGTTTTGGTCAAATAAGTTAGCCAGTACTCCACAGACCTGTTGTGCATCGGCATATCCTTAGGATTACCCCTGTTGGTTTCGGGAGTCCGTCTCCAGGTTCCATATTCACCCAGCACCACAGGAATACCCTTATCAACAAACTTCCGTTTTATCTTTTTGGAATTCAGAATCGATCACATCATCTTCTCCAAAAGCGGCGTTGCAGTCTGGCTCAATAGTAATGCGTCTGGCCTGCATATAAAAAATTCAATGATTTATTTTTAACCAACTTAAATGATTGAAGAAGTAATTTGATTTTACTCCTTCAATCTAAACCTTAATTGAATTGTCACATGATTGGTTCGATTCAGTAGCCAGGCTTACTTCGTTCCAGTAATTATAATATTATCAAACATTATAGCATTAGAAGTTTCAGTATTAGGATTCATTCTGAGACTTATTGTTTTATAATTTCCCGAAGGCAAAGCAACCGATTTTGCTTCTTTATTCCACCCTGCACCACTGGCAACTGTAGGTAGAGTTACCCAAGAAGCACCGCCATCAATACTTGCTTCAATTTTTGGTTTTACAGCATCTGCACCTTCTTCAACAGCAAATTCATAAGACAGGTTTAAATTTGTAAAACCAGCCACATTGATATTAGGTATGGTAACAGGAGCACCTTTGAATTCTATTTTCAATACAAATCCGTCACCCCACCCTTGACGCAAATTTATATTGGCATCGCCAGCGGTTTTTAAATTTACTCCACCATTCCATGTTCCTGCCTTTGTAGATGGTGCAAATGTATACGTATAGCGATCACTAACGGCGGCTACATTTGATTCAAAATTTTCGGCATACACAGTTTGCTGTGCTTTGGCTAACATCCCTGTTGTAAGAGCCAAAAATAATAGTGCGATTTTTTTCATTTTACTTGTGTTTTAAATATTAATTTATAGTTTAAAAATTATTCATTATTTGTTTGAAAAAACCTGAAAACCTCCTGCTGCGTAGCATTAAGGCTTCTGCCAGGTCTTTGTGCTTTTAAGGCTAGGCTTACCTTACGTAGGCTTGTTATTACCTGTCTATTCATGTTCTTTTTATTGCTTATTGATGCATTATTTTCATACTTCTCCTTTCGGCTCATAGAGTACTATTATCCCGGGAAAGCCTTAGTTCAATATTACTTTTACTTATATCCTTCCTTAAGGGCATCAAACATAGGCTGATCCTTTATCACATTATTACTTCTGTCTAGGAGAAAACCTACCTCCCACCAGAATGGCATAAGACCATCCGCTTTAGCCGTTTTGGTCGCAAAAGTTGTCCAGTAATCCACAGACTTGTTGTGCATAGCCATATCCTTAGGAAGATAATTGGGGTTGGTGACGGCGGCAGTCCTCCTCCAGACTGCATATTCACCCAGTATCACAGGGATACCTTTGTCAATAAAATTCTGTTTCACCGCCTGGAATTCAGTAGTGATCGCATCCTCTTCTCCATAGGTGGCATTACGGTCTGGCTCAATAGTAGAATGATTCCCGGCGCCCCAGTAGTAAAGCATCTTACCCCAGCTTGCATCTCCATCCGCCAGAATGGTAAATGCATAGGGCGTGTAGTCATGCACCTCGAGCATCAACTTGTTAGGTACCGGGTCGTGAGGAAGCGTAGTCATCAAATTAGTAGTTAAAGTAGGATCAGTGTGAGGCCCCTGCACCGCCAGCACCCGGTAACTGTTCCTGCCCCCGGTAGAGCGAACTGCTTTGATGAATGTTTCGTGGTAACCATTAAGTATGGCCATCTGCGCGGCATTATCAGCCGGAGGTTCATTCAAGCCGGCAAAAATAAGGTGCTCATCAAAATCGCGCATGGTTGTAGCAATCTGCTCCCAAATCGCCTTTTGCATCGCATTAACAGAATCTTGCTTAATTGCATTGGCATTGGCACTATCGTGAGAATTCAGTATCACATACATATCATTAGCCACACACCATCCAACCACTTCTTTCACCCGCGCAAGCCACGCAGGGTCAATTGTTGCCTTTTTTCGATCGCTTAAATGAGTCCAAACCCAGTTACAGGGAAGCCGTACAAAATTGAAACCTAATTGTTTTACATATTTCACATACGATAGGGTCAATTTACTACTCTGCCAATCACCTTCGTTTGGGGATTCCATGGTATTGCCAAAATTTATTCCCATTTGAAATTTTGCAGCCAGTTGCACGGCAGTACTGGTCATTCCGGTCATGTCTGGCGCTATTGGCGAGGTGTTATAACTTGGGTATATGGTGGGGGCGTGGGTAACCGTCACCCTTCTGGCCTGCCCATTTGATGAACTTATGTTTAAAATGGCCGACTGGCTTGCCCCGGTTCCATTTGGCGACGTCACCGTCACATGAATAACGGTACTCCCGCTCTTGCCGGCAGTTGCGCTTAATTGCAGCCATGAAAAAGCGGGGCTGCTTACGCTCCAGTCGGCATTACTGGTAACGGTTATGTCCTGGCTTCCTCCTTCGGGCGCAAAAGAAATCGTCGACAGGCTAACCGTGAGGGCCGGTGCCGGAGTTTTCGCCTTTGTGCAGGCGAAAAGTGCGATAATCGCAGCAAGAAATACTGCGGATTTAAAAAAATACATTTTTTTCATTTTGTTCTATCATTTAATTAAAAATTGCATAAACATCTCCTAAGCTCTCTTCCCTATTTCCCTCGTTTCGTTTTCCTATTCTTTTTAACAAATATTTTTCGAGGCAAAAAGCCCCCACAGCGATATGCTGCCGTGGAGGCTTTAGCTTATTTAATTTTTATAACACGGATATTATCGAATGCAGCATAAAAGCCAGTTGTTGTAGTTGCTGCGTCATAATTATGCCTATATAGGTAAGCGCCGGCTTTTCCTGATGAGCCCACCAAATCGGTGATATTAGTTAAGGGAGCTCCCATACCCTCGCCCAATGCATTACTTGCACGAAACGACGACAACGGGATAGTTATAGTAACCCACCCCTTTGTTTTGTACGCTTTTCCGGTTTTCCATGGTTCCCATCTGTATATATAGCCGCCTACATCTGTTTTAATATCCAGTGCACCACCATTCCAGTCTGTCGGTACACTTATTTCCATTTTCAAGGCCCAGTTGTCCGGGGCGTCAGTAAGGTTGGCTGCTGGTACCCATTGATTACTTGTTAAAATAATACCACCATTAGAAGAACCGCCACTCAAAACACCGGTATTCACAAAAATAAACATAGTATGGTTTGTGCCCATTACGCCATTAAAGGCAGTTGTTTCTGTAAACCAGCCGTATCGGTTATTGCTGTGAGCATCAATACCACCAACACCGTCGCCCCAGCCAGAAGCATTACCACCATAATCCGCATAAAGAACACCAGAACCATCCATATTTTCTATAACACCGTTTTTTAGATATGTTGGAGTATAAACATTGTAAGGAGTAGTACCCGTGCCGTACGTTGTGGTAATGGATACCGGTCCGCTTTGCGATAGCGCAGGCGCAACAAAACCAACAGACTTTGTATCTTTTGATGTTGTAAAAGTAGTAACTGCGGTACCCGCAAAGGTTAGCGATTGAATTTCCTTAAAATAAGTGCCATAAATATAAACCGAATCGCCAGGGCTGGGATTTTCGTTGGAAATCCAGGAAGTAACTGGTGTGGCTCTTATTGTATCCATAACGGTACCAGACTTAGTAGTTACGGTTACTAGCTTGTTGGATGTCGTTGCCGGCATCAAAAAGCCGAGGGAGTCGCCATAAAGGCTCGAATTAAACTTTGTGATTGGGGTTCCTCCATATACAAACTTTTGAACCAGCACTAAATTGGCACCAAAAAGATAAACCGAGTCGCCGGGGTTAGCAAATACATTGGATATAGCGTAAATAGCAGGTGCCGCAGGCCCTAATTTAAAAGAAAAGGTTGTTGAACCTGCCGGTGTTTTATAGGTTAAGGTATAGAGCTTAGCAGTGTCAATTTTTGAATATATGATGTTTGGTATTCGTACCACCGCGCTTCCCGATGCTAATAACGCAGGGTTAAAGGATGCAGAAACGCCGTCGAACTCAATTTCTGTTGCATTTTTCAGATTCTGCCCAATTATAACCACATATTTGTATGATCCACCTGACCAGGTAGGATCAGTTTGTGGATCACCAGTACTCAAAAGCGTATCCTTACCTGCCGCATGATACAATCTTACGCTTGTAATAACTGGGGGGATAGAAGAACTCTCGGTATTTTTCTTACAAGCCGGCAGTAAAGCCACCATCATCAAAAATAGCGGCAAAAAATACAAGCGGATGTCTAAATTTCTTTTCATTTTAATATAATTTAGCTGTTAAAAAATTAATAATAAGGTACCGGCGGGTTCAGCAATTTGGGGTCGCTGGTCACCTCTGATGCCGGTATTGGCAATGTAAATGAGTCTATTGTTGCCGGATTAACAGTTTGCGGCCCGCCATCATTACCCGCTGTTGTTGGTGTTGCAACCCCACTTTTATAACTGAATGTAACGCGTTGCTGGTTATTGAGGATATTGATAGCCGTTGCGGGGTCGTAATAAGAAAGCCGTACCAGGTCTATCCAATATTGCCCCTCAAAAGCCAGTTCAATTCTTCTTTCATTTAGGATGGTTGCAGGGGTTAACACCGAAGCCTGATTCACCCCAGCCCTTGACCGCACCGCGTTAAAATATCTCAGGGCTGTACCATCGGAAGTGGTTGCATTGTTGCCCAAAATGGCTTCGGCATATATCAGGTACACATCGGCCAACCTAAGCATTGCATTATGTTCGGGAGATGACCAAATATCCATTGTTGGCAAGTTGTTATCTTTCTCGTTACCGATAATGTGTTTTTTCAAACTCACCTGTGTTGCCGTATAACCACCACCCGCAGCATTCAATTCAGGATAATGATCTCCGGTGAGCATAATAGTGGCTCTGCGCCTTAGGCTATCTTGCGCTGTATATGCCAGATAAAAGTCGTAGGTGATCTGTATGGTACCCCACGCACCTTCCTTCTGCGCGGTTACAGCGGTGCTTGGCGCAAGGAGTCCGGCCCAGGTGTTGCCACTGCCATAACCCACGCCTCCCGCCCATTGAAGGGAGAATAAATCTTCGGGGACATCGTTGTGTTGCACCGTGAAAAGATCATAATAGCTGGGAAGCAAAGACAAGCCGCTGTTATTACACACATTGCCTGCATATTTTTTGGCGCTGTCCAGCAATGCCTGGTCGCGTGAGCCGCTTTTGCCCAAGCCCGCCCAGGTTAAATATACTTTGCCCAGCATCCCTTGCGCCGACCATGTGGTTACCCTGCCAGCTACATCTTTCGCCGGAAGGCTTTGCGCCGCGTAAGTCAGGTCATTGGCAATAAATTTATAAACATCCGAAACAGTATTGCGGTTAAGCAAGGAGTTTTGTATTAGCTTACTGTTATCCTCAATAATAGGTACGGCGCCCCAGTAAACTGCCAAATGATAATAGGCTACGGCACGGATAAATTTAGCTTCGCCAATGGCGGCATTTCTATCAGAAACGGAAATTGAAGATGATGCCTGGCTTTGAATCGCATCGATAACCGTATTACATTGTGCGATAACGTTGTACAAGCCTATCCAGGCTTGCGATACAATGCCATTTTGCGCTGTAATGGTACGCGTAAAAAGCTCATGTAAATCCTGATAATATCCTTTATAGCCATTTCCGCTCAATGCGTCACTAATTGGCAACAAAGAAGCAGAATGAAATTGCCACCACTCAGAACCGCCATATAGGTTTGCTGTGGCCAGCCTTAAATCGGAAGTAGTTTTGTAAAAATTATTAGAACTTATCTGCGAGTTGGAAGGGCGTTCCAAAAAACTCTTTTTGCATCCGGCAATTGCTGCTGCAAATACCAAAAAAATTATCATTTTACTAATTGGTTTCATAAATATCCTTTTTAATTGGTGATTCCTTATTTGTTAAATGTTATACTGGCACCAATAGTAAATACTCTTGGCTGAGGATAATAACCACCATCCCAGCCTGCCTGGAGTGGGTTCCATGAACCAATTTCAGGATCCATGCCGGTATATTTTGTAATTGTAAAGGCGTTGGCCACTGTACCATAAACCCGGATTGAGCGCACGTATATTTTCGACAAAATACTTTCTGGCAATCGGTAACCCAAGGTGATATTTTTGCACTTCAGGAATGACCCATCTTCGATAAACAGACTATTAGAACGGTTATTACCGTTGGTATTGTCGTTTCTCAACCCCACAGTGGTTGTATTCGGATTAGTAACATATACATTGTTAACATCGGATGCCGAGCCGGCTGGGTCAATTAAAGCCAAATGGGCATAATTTAATACTGATGTAAAATAGGTGCTATTATTTTGCGGATTGCTTTGTGCTACAGCCAGTTGATTAAATACTTTGTTGCCATAGCTGCCGCTGAAGAAAAAATTCAGGTCGAAATTTTTGTATCTAAATGTATTATTGATGCCATACTGGAATTTTGGGAGCGGGGAACCCAAAAAAGTTTCGTCCCTTGAGTCAATAATGCCGTCGCCATTCAAATCTTTAAACTTGCGGTCGCCGTACCAAATACCGCCCCCTACCGCAGAAACCGGATAAGGTACCCCAGCTTGGTTAGCTGGCAAGGCATGTGTTAGAAAATCATTAGAGGTTGCAAATACGCCATCAAATACATAGCCATAAAATTCGCCGATGGGCTGCCCCACCATCGTTTTTTCCACCACATCGTTAATCACATAAGAGGTTTGGCTCAAGTTAGCATCAGATCCGCCTGAACCTAAATTAAGTACTTTATTGACATTGCGTGATAATGTAAGATCAGTTTTCCAGGAAAAATTTTTGCTGTTAATATTGGTAGAACTGACCCGGAAGTCGAACCCTTTGTTGCTTACAGCACCGATATTGACAAAAGGTGCCTGCATGGATCCAGGCGACCACCCTGATGTAGTACCGCTGTACAATGGCAACGGTACCTTTAATAAAAGTCCGTTTGTTTCGCGGTCGTAAACATCTAATGAAAAACTAATCCGCCCGTTAAAGAACGTACCATCAAGGCCCAGGTTATAATATTTTGTTTTTTCCCAGGTTACAAAAGGGTTTGCCAAATTGTTTTGAAACTGTGCCGTACCCGATAAGCCATTGGCCACTGATGAAAGTTGGGTAACAAAAGTATTGCCGGGTATGCCCTGATTGTTGGTAAGCCCATAACCAAGCCGGAGCTTTAATTCATTTATAGATTTTACGCCTTTTAAAAATGCCTCATTGTTAATTTTCCAGGCCACTGCGCCCGAATAGGTAACAGCCCAATTTCGGTTGACCATAAAATTCGAAGAACCATCGTCCCTAATATTACCGGTGATCAGGTATTTATCGTTCCAGGAAAAATTAACACGTCCGAAATAGGATTCCTGTGCCGAGCCGCCATTACCGTTAGGCCCTGAGTTATCGCCACTATTTCTGGCTGTAGTCGCATCGCCGGAATTAAGGGCCGTCACATTGTTTGAAGGGAAATTTGTCCGTGAGCCGCCAACATTTTCGAAAGAGCTCATCTGCGCTTCATGCCCTGCCAAAACATTTACACTATATTTACTAAAATTATGGTTATAAGTAAAAAAGCTGCGTATTACCGTATAAAAATTTTGGCTTAGGTTCGAATTAGCTCTGTTAATACCATTAGTAAATAAACCAAATTTATAAGTTGGGTTAAAATTATCTTCAGAACTAAAATCGAAATTACCGGATACTTCATTGCGCAACGACAAATCTTTAGTAAATTGTATTTCGGCATACGCATTGCCAAATATCTGGTTCCTTCTCCTTACGTTTGTGACAATCTTGGCCATTGCCACCGGGTTAGGAACAGGTGCAGTATAACCGTTCGGGTTGGTAACACCGCCGTAGGAGCCATCAGAGTTTTGAACCGGAACATCTGGTGTCATGTTTAACGCCGAATTAATTACGCCCGAGGCAGTAGTATTTTGATTTTCATAAACATGGGCCAATTGAAGGCTGGTTCCTACTTTTAGCCAATTAGTGGTTTTGTTATCTAAATTCAGCCTTACGGAGTATCTTTTAAAATCAGATCCAAGGGCTATCCCTTCCTGGTCAAAATACGAGGTTGATAGTAAATATTGGGTTCTGGAATCGCCACCGCTTATTGTTAGGTTATGGTTGTTCATTGGCGCCCTGCGGAACAGTTCTTTTTGCCAGTCGGTACCTGTACCTAAATATTGAGGATTTTCGAATTCGGGTCTGGCATCGAAGCCCCAAACTTGTGCCCGGTCATTCAAAATAGTAGCGAGCTGTTGCAAGTTAACTACAGGAAGTTTCTTGGGCAACTCCTGATCACCTGTATAAAAATCATAACTTACCGTTGGCGGTCCGACTTTACCCCTTTTTGTAGTGATAACAACTACGCCATTGGTTGCCTGCGAACCGTATATGGCAGTCGCGGAAGCATCCTTCAATACGTCTATTGATTCAATTTCAGCAGGATTGATAGTGTTTAACGGATTTCCACCTTTCCCGGGGTCGCCAACCGGGGGAATAATAATACCATCTATCACGTACATTGGCGAGTTAGAACCACTTATGGAAGATACCCCCCGTATTTGAATAGACACGCCGCCACCTGGCTGGCCCGACACTTGTTGAACCACAACCCCGGCAACTTTACCTTGTAGGGCCTGGTCAAAAGTAGAGGGTTGAGTTTGGCGCAAATCGTCGCCCCTTATGGAACTGATAGAGCCAGTTATATCCGGTCTTCGCGCTTTAGCGTAACCAATAACAACAACCTCGTTCAAATTGCTGGATGTTGAACTGAGCCTGACGTTAATTGCACCGGCTTGTTTCACAGCTACTTCCTGCTTTGCATAACCTAAAAAGTTAAAAACGAGTACTTTTCCCGGCTCAGCCGCTATATTGTAGCTACCATCAATGCTTGACACAGTGCCCAGGCCCGTCCCTTTAATTTTGATGCTTACGCCTGGCATTGGCTGGCCATCGTCGGCGCTTGTTATTTTGCCGGTAATATTTACCGTTTGTGCATGGGCTGAAAAATAAAGAAACATGCCCGTGATAAATAATGAAATCTGGTGTTTCATTTTTCTTTGTAAATTTTTATCCATCTTTTAAAAGGATTTTAAGGTTTGATAATTGGTACATTGGTGTTTGGCTTAACTTGGATCTTATTCTCTATTCATAATTTATTATCAGTTTATTATATGGTTATTAAATGAAAAATTGAAAAACAGGTCCGCGAAAGCTGCCGCATAATTTTTTATTTTTATCCCAGCAATTGATAGCCAAAAGCACGCAGACAAAAACCGATACGTTGGGGTATGCAGCATTTTCATCGTAATAAATTTTATTTAGTCCGGTTTATTTGTTTATAATTTGATGAATATGCGAAGTGACAGCGAACAGTTTGTTAACGGCATAAAGCGCATATTATCGGGAGGTAAATCTACAGGCGGTTCAAAAAATGAGATAACAGGTTTGGGAACGAATATAATACAAATGGGAAATCGCATTTAACTAATTGAAAATGAGATAGTTAAAATCGCTCAACAGTTTGATTATCTTATTTCACAGATGGTTCAAGAAATTTTAACTGAAATAGTAAGAAGACCCTTACTTAACAGATGACATGTTAACGGTATTGGGGAACCGATATAAAAAAATAAATTAGAATAAAATGAAATTTGATTTCATTTTAGCTTTGGTCGGAATTTTCTTTTGCCGAATGTTGATTGATGTTGACGTAATTAGACGGAAGGATATTATATTCTTCTTTAAAAATCTTTGTAAAATAGTGAGGTGAGTTAAAGCCGACTTCGTAGGATATTTGACTTACAGTCTTCTGACTATTCTCCAGCAAATAGACTGCTTTTTTTAGCCTAATCGAACGGATAAATTCAACAGGCGTTTTACCTGTAAGCAATAGCATCTTCTTATAAAGTGTTCTTCTGCTCATGTTCACCTGGCGACTTAATTCTTCAACAGAAAGATTATCATTTGAAATGTTCTGCTCAATATATTCAACAATGTGTCTGAAAAGCTTTTCATCCTCAGATTCTATAGCTTCTTCCTGTAGCTGCACATTCATCTGTTTTTTATACGTTTGTTTAAATGTGTCCTGCAGGGTCAATAAATTTCTGATCTTTGAAAGCAGTATCTCAAAATTGAAAGGCTTTGTTATGTAATCATTAGCTCCAATTTCAAGACCTTTCAATTGTTCGCTTTCGCCGGTTAGCGCGGTTAACAAAATAACCGGAATATGCGAAGTGCGGCTGTCATTCTTTAGTTTTTTGCAAAGGTCAATACCTGTCATTGCGGGCATGCTAATATCACTTACAATAAGATCCGGGTGCTGGGATAACGCTTTCTGCCAACCATCTTTTCCATTTGCAGCTTCGACTAATTTATATATATCCTTTAAATTATCTTTCAGATAAAAACGAAAGTCATCGTTATCCTCTACCAAAAGAACCACCGGCTTTTTATTTGATCGCTGCGGTTTGACGATACTTTTATCTTCAATATGAGTAATCTCATTTACGATTTCCTCATCAATGTCATCGTCCGATGGCAGATCTATATCTCCACGGTTATAGATGACAAACGGCAGTTTAACGGTAAAGCAACTGCCATGATCGGGCTCACTCTCAACGGTTAATTCGCCTCCGTGCATCTTCACAAACTCATGCGTAATGGCAAGGCCAATGCCGCTGCCCTGGTTAATCATTGACTCTGGAATGTCGTGTTGAAAAAACCGTTCGAAAATTTTACTTTGTTTTTCAAGCGGGATACCAATACCTGTATCAATCACCTTAATTTCAAGCGGGGCATCGCCGGCTTCGCTATCTACATTAAGCAACAGGCTTACCTGGCCGCCAGGCAGTGTAAATTTAAAGGCATTTGAAAGCAGGTTAAACAATACCCTTTCTATCTTATCACGGTCAAAACTGGTAAACAGCGAATCGATCGAGGTATCAAAAATAAAATTAATCTCTTTTTGTTCAGCGATATCAGTAAATGAAAGGTATATCTCGTTGATGAACTTCACAATATCCCCCGGCTTGCTATGTAGTTTCAATTCCTGAATTTCCATCTTCCTGAAATCAAGCAACTGGTTTACCATGTTCAACAGTCGCCGGGCGTTTTTTCCTATCATGCCCAGCTGTTGTTGCTGTTCCTGATCAGCCCGGGTAAGCATTTTTTCGACCGGAGCCATGATCAGCGAAATCGGTGTTCTGAACTCATGGCTTACGTTGGTCAAAAACTTGGTTTTCAGTTGATCAAGATCCTGCATTCGCTTAATCTCCTGCCGCTCCTGTTCAATCATCAATTTTGCTTCCTGTTTTTCTTTCTCTGCTATGAATTGTCTTCTTATTTTTTGTATTCCGCGCCGGCGTATAAAAAAGAGGGTCCCGGTTATCAGCAACAGGTAAATAACATAAGCTAAAGTAGATTTCCAGAAAGGGGGCAATACCTTAATTTTTAAAGAAATACTATGCGGGCTCCAAACACCTTCAGCATTGGACACACGTACCTTAAAAGTATAATCTCCCCCATCCAGATTGGTATAACCGGCTTTTCGCGTTTTATTATCTACATTTACCC
>NZ_JBFUCY010000052.1:0-32735 GCF_056404995.1 Mucilaginibacter sp. P2_A5 | reverse complement strand
GTGTATACTCTGAGCTTGCTTATCAACCTTTTTGCTTCCCCTTCGCTTTTAGTCTCCCTGATTTTCCAGAGTGCTTGCGCCAGTATATTCGGGCCGCCCCAAACAGTCACCCATAAAGGGCGGCTGTCATTCTTTTCAAGCATCTTGATCACCCAGTCCGAACCTTCCGAATCTTTGCCTTTTCCTACGCCTTCCATCCCATAAACCGGGAGGCCTTTTTTTACCAGGCTTAATAATTTTTGCGCTGTCGGAAATCCCGGCTCATGTTTTAGAAGATTAGGTTGCACCTTCTCATAATTACGAATCACTTTTTCAATGAGTTGTGGGCTAACCTTTTTTGATTGATGAATGGATGTTGAAGCGATGAGCCCTTCGATGTCGATTTGATTTGTATATAGCATTAACCGCACCATCGACATAAAATCATCAGGCTCGTTTCCGATGTCGGTAATAACAACCAGGCGATGTTTGGCAATTGTTTGTGCAGAAGCCGTAATGTGTGTTGCCAGTATAATACTTAATACAACTTGCGCAACCAGCATTAGTTTTGTTTTCATTATTTTAACGTGAGTTCGGGATAAGAAAAGTTTATAAAAAGAGGCAAAGAGCATGTTTTTTTGTTTATAAATAATTGACAATCAATTTATTAATAAACATCAACACCCTGTGCTCAGCGATAAAATTATAGAAATTTTTTAAACGTTGATGACTTTTACAAAGAAATAGTACTAGAGCCTGGAAAACGGTTTATGGAAGAAATTCTTTAGGCAAACGAAACAGAAAAGCGATCATCAGGGCAAAATGAGATTATTGCCCTGATGATCGCTTTCCATTATGACCGGTTCACTAACCCTTTAAACCACAATGCACGCGTATCACAGTAAATTTTGAATGTCCAACGCCGAAATTTTCCTTCATTATTCGATATTGGATATTCCGTGTTCGATATTTAAATCCTCCTTTATTCCTTACCTTAATAACACAGGAGAACTCCCCCCTACTTCCCCACACTAAACACATAACTTCCCGACGCCAGCTCATAAACAGCCTTCCCATCGGCATACCTTAAAAACTTAATCCCTTTTACTTTTGCCGCAGGCTTGCCTCCTTCGGTTATTGCCGAAGCTGAAGGAGCAGGCAAGTATAAAGTAGCTTTAGTATTTGCCGGTACGGTTGCATTGTAAACAAGTGTATTGCCTGCCGTTTTCCAGCTGCTGCTGATCCTGCCGTAGGGCGAATCGTAGTAGCCTTTGGCGTAGGTCATCTGGCCGGTTGGGTCGGGCTCGGGTTGCAGGATGAAGTTTTTAAAACCAACCTCGCCACGCTGGATGCCCAGTGAATAGGCCATCATCCACTGGCCAATAGCGCCAAAGGAGTAGTGGTTAAAGGAATTCATGCTGTTGTTACCGCCGAAACCGTTTTCAACCGTGTAACCGTTAAGGCGTTCCCAGATGGTGGTAGCGCCCTGGTCAACGGCGTACAGCCATGAAGGGTAATGGTCGTTTTGCAATACCTTGTAGGCAAGGTCGGTATGCCCATAGTCGGAGAGCGATTTGCTGATCCAGGCTGTACCTATAAAGCCCGTCATCAATGAATATTTAGGCCGTACAATACCGCCATCGTCCTTGCTTTCGCGCTCTACGGCGCCTTGCAAATTTTTTGCCATGTAGGGGATATTTTCATCGTTAAAAACCCCTAATGATAAGCCAACGGCATAAGCGGTTTGTATATCGGCTACTTTAAATTCGTGCTTTGCGTCACGTGGTGCAAATAAGCCCCCGCCCATAAGCCCCATTGCTTTTTTATCGGCATTGATAAAGGTTTTGTTAAAAAAGGCTTTGCGCTCGATATATCTTTCCTGGTATTTAACAGCGTCTTGGGGCTTGTTTAAAGCGATTGCAACCTTTACCATAATACCCAAATCAAAAATATGGTAAGCTGTTACCAGGTAATCGGTACCCAGCTGGTTATTCTGAGGGCCAAGCCAATCGCCTAACTGCGAATCAGAACTCAGGCCGGTTTTTTTGTTGATGGTGGAGTCGATAAAGCTCATGTACTTAGCCATGGCCGGGTAATGCTCTTTCAACAAGGCAACATCCTCATATTGCTGGTATGCTTCCCACGGAATAGTAATACCCGCGCTACCCCAAAGTACACCGCCAAAACCGCCGCCTACAGGGGCAATATCGGTAAACTTGCCGTTGGGCATCTGCAGATCGCGCAGGGCAAACAGGTGCCGCCTCAAAAACTGGTCGCTGTTTGACAGGTAGGTAGCCGTGCGCGAAAAAATACTGATATCGCCCGACCAGCCCATGCGCTCGTTACGCTGCGGACAATCGGTAGGGATGGTCAAAAAGTTATCAATGTTTGACCAGGTGAGGTTTGACCACAACTTATTTACCTTAGGGTTGGATGTGGCGTAATCGGCCGTTAGCTTGTGGATTGAGCTGATGGCCAATCCCTGCACAGCACTTAACGGCAGTGGCTCATCAACCCCGGTAATTTCAATATACTGATACCCGTGCGATGTAAAATGCGGCTGGAATGTTTGTTCGCCATCCTTCATGGTATAAACATCCTGGCTTAGGGCAGCACGGTAATTCTCGGTCATGATCATACCTACATTCTTGCCCGATTCTTTGAGTGCCGGGTATAATACCTCGGCATAACGCAATAATAATTTTTTGCCTGCCTTACCATTTTTAATATAGATTTTGGGCACGCCCACTATATTTTGCCCCATGTTGTACACGTAAACGCCTTTGCGTACTTCCTGCATGCTTTTGGCGGTAAGTGTTTTGTAGATGCCGGCCGGCTGCCCAATCTGGCCTATGAGCGATAGCTTATCGTAATTAAGCTCGTCTTTGTTACCAAAAAAATCATAGGATACTCCCGAATAAGCGGTACCGTCCACCGATACCTTAACAGCCTTTTGCCATGCGTTATCATTATAATTCACGGTGCTCCAGTTGCTTATGCCCGCCTCGCGCGATGCATCGTATACCTCGCCCATATCCAGGCTGCTGTAAACTATGGGGCCTTTGTTATAATATTCCCAGTCCTTATTATTGGTGGTAATTACCTTTTTGGAACCATCGGCATATTTGATCACCAGCTTGGCCAATAGCGATTGCCTGTCGCCAAAGTGGTTCCAGATAGAGCCGTAGCTTAGCAGGCCGCTCCACCAGCCTTCGCCCAGCATGGCGCCTATGGCGTTTTGCCCGTTGGCAACCATACCCGTAACATCATACGTTTGATACAGGTGGGTAATGTTGTACTGCGTTAAACCGGGATTGTAATAATCATTACCTACGCGCTTGCCGTTAAGGTATACCTCATAAATACCGCGGGCTGTAACGTACAGGCGGGCGCTTTCAACTTTTTTGCTCCCCGTTTCAAACTGAGTGCGCAACATCGGCATGGAGTTGTGACTTGGGTCGGCCACCGCGAAAACACCGTGGCTGCCCCCTGATACCACAAACCGCTCGTTTTTTATGCTGATGGCTGCATTGGCCCCGCCGACGAAAGATTTATAAATACCCGCATAACTTTGTGCCGACAAATCCTCCTTAAACAAGGTATTTCCCGGCTTGCGCGCGTTGGATACTTCCAGCCCCGAAAATGAGGCCTGCTGCCCGGCATCCATAGCATAACCAATATCACAAAGCAAACCGAACGAGATTACATCGCGCGAACCCAGCGGGTTAAGGGTAACTACCGCCGTACGTGGATTGCGGGGCGGAAAAACAGGCTGGGCACCCGCAGATGCTTTATCATTATTTATAAAAAACTCATATTCGCCGTCTACCCTAAATGTCAAGGTGCCCATTTCGTTATTGATCGCAAAATAGTGCTCTTTGTTTTTATTGCCCTCGTTAATTACGCTTGTTTTAATATCAAACGATTTAATAACATGTGTAGCAGTATCATTGCCGGTATAGCCGCTACGGTACACGTTAATTTTGGCGTTACCTGTACCGGCGCTGCCAACCTTTGAAATATCCAGCTCAACTTTAAAGTAACTCTCGTCCTTTTTACTCTCAACCTGGAAAATATTTTTGTTTTTATCCATTAACCTGGCATCGTTGGCACCCAGGATGACACTTGCCCGTGTACTGCCCGGCGCAATGGCCAGCTTATAATTCATATTAAAAACAGGCAGGTATTTGGAATATAGAACCAGGTCGTTGTCGCCGCCGCCAATCCAGGTGGCGCCATCCCAGGCCGATAATCCGGGATCGGGGTTCATTAAGCCAGTTTCGAACCACGAAGTATTGGTTAATATGGCCCCGGTTTGGTCCCAAACGGTAGCTTTCCATGTGTAACGGGTGGCGGCCTTCAGTTTTTTACCGGCATATTCAATACCTGATGATTTGCTGCTGTTTACCTTGCCGCTGTTCCACACAACTTTGCCTTCGCCATTTTTTACTTCAAGCTGATACGATAGCTGTATGTAGCCCCTTGCCCCTGCCGGTGCCTTCATTTGCCAGCTAAAGCGGGGAGTTTCAACATCAATGCCAATGGGCTTGTCGGTATACTCTACCTGCAGGTTATCAATGCTTGCCTTAGGTTTGCTATTGGTTTGTTTTGCAAATGCATTATTGCCTAAATAAACCAAACAAAACAAGGCAAAAACAAGCGTAAAGCTTTTAAAATTGAACAGGCAATTTTTTTTCATGAATGAGGGATAGTTAATTACGTTTAATAATCTCCACAATCAAAACCGTGCTAAGTCATAAGTCTTAAGTCGTGAGTCTAAAGTTTTTTTGGCTTAGAATTAGAACTTAAGACTTTGGGCTAATGACTATCCGTGAATTTATCGTTGACACGACAATCACATCATCAATCCGATAAAAAAGCAGAATGTGGTTTATAATTATTTACACAATAATACGTGTTGTGGTGGTGAAACCGTCATGCACTGTCTTGTACAGGCATAAAGCCGGTTACCCTATTTTTTATTTTTGATACACACGTACATAATCCACCTCAAACCGCTTTGGGAAAGTGGTTGCTGAAGGTTCACCGCCGTTATCGCCGCCTATTGCAAGGTTCAGGAGAATGTAGTGCGGCTGCTTAAACGGGTTAAAATTGCTGCCGTCCCGGTTAACCAGGTCTTTTAAAGCCACGTGGTTAAGCAACATATCATCAACATACAGGCTAATGGAAGTTTCGTCCCAATCCATTCGCCAGGTATGAAACCGCAGGTTCCAATCGGGTTCAAATGAATCGAGTGTTTTGATATTACTGTACCATTTGGCCTTATACGGAACGTCTGTACCACAGGCTATATTGGCCAATAGTTTATCGCGGTAAAATTCCATAATGTCAATTTCGCCGTTTGATGGCCAGGGCTTGCTTACGCCTAAAGTCCAGAAGGCCGGCCATAAACCAGCATCGGTATTTATCCGGCCCCGCATAACCAGCCGGCCATATTGCCAGCTTTGCAGGCCATTGGTATGCATACAGGCCGATGTATAATCAATAAACTGCCTACTGGTTCGCCAGTCGGTACTGTTAGCCACATATGCCGGGTTGGGCAGGTGCACCTTTTGAGCCTCTATTACCAGCAACCCGTTGTGGCAGGTGGCATTGGCGGCCTGGTACCATTGGTCTTCATGGTTACGCACAAAGCCCTGTTCAAACTTCCAGTTGGCGGGGTTTGGTGGTCCCTCGTTATTGAATTCATCGGCCCAAACCTGCTTATACCCGCCAACGGTATCCGGCTGTATTTGCTGGCTTTGTGCTATTAAAGGCGCCAGAAATGTTAACCCTGCTATCAGCATTTTAAAAACACCCCGGTTAGGATAATGCTGACAGGCGAAAAGCTTCGTTTTCAAGGTTATCCTTTGCATGTTATTATTTTGTTTGGCCAATATCGGATGTTTTTTCTTTTGATTTGTTTGTAGGCTTCAAATGGTACCCGTTTTTAGGGGAAAATTGCTGAGAAGCGTCGAAAAATAAAAAACAGATCGTTATTGCTTCGTACCAGTACATCATGTATTGGAATTTATATCAACATTCGTTTGAACGCTGGCTACGACTCACCCGCCGGCGCTACGCGCGGCACCCTCTCTTCACCTGCGGTGGAAAGAGGGGCTTGAATTCTGAATATCAAAATGTTATAGAAAAAATTCAGTAATCAAGTGATAAAATTTCAAGCCCCTCTTTCCGGCGAAGCCGAAGAGAGGGTGGCGGGCGCAGCCTCGCCGGGTGAGTCTTCGTCGCCGATCCAAGTGCCAAAGGGACTCCTGTTGGCCAATAACAGGCACAAATATTTGGATGCGCCTAAATTGCGCGATCCGTTTAGTGTTAACCATGATAAAATATAAAATACTGATTGTCAAATATTTATAAAAATTTTATCTGAAATGTGTTAAGTTATGTTAACCCAATCAGATGCCCTGGTGCCACCCCGTACCGGTACACACAGTTTCGGTTTTTCACCTCTTTTTGCAAAAAACCTGTAAGCAACTCCTATGGCATCGAATAAGCTGCGGGGAATTTAGATCGTGGAGATTACCGGTAGCTTTTGGGGTATAACGATTGCCTGCAACTTCAGAGGGGCTTTTATCTAAAATAAACAAAACGGCTGTTATATTCCCCCTCGGTTCTTGACAGGTTACCCTCCTTGACGTGAAATGATAATACGCCCGAAAATTCAGACGTTTTATAATCTTTACCAAATAATGCCGCGCAATGAGCTACTATCTCGCCTATTGCCCTGGGCGAATCAAAGTAATCGGTTTGCAGCAAGCGCTGAACAGCTTTGGTAGCGCCGGGCTTTTTTCCCCGGAACTGACCGGTATAACCGGCCGTTGGCAAGATAGTATTTTCACCCGTCGAGCCATGGATAAACGAAACAAGGCGTTCTGCAATTACTAACTGAACCGCTTCAGATTTAAATGCATTAACCGCCTCTGCCAATTGCAGGTATTCTTCCTTAAACCGATCTAAGCTTGTCATTGATGAAATTGTATTCTCTAAATATTTCATATTTTTTGCTAAAAATTGAATAACCCATACTCAGGCCGATTTGTATGCCCAAACAACCTTCCGCTGCTATAACAATAGCTAAATGTAATTTATATTAAGCCGGCAAAAAAAATGAATCGATGAATAGGAATTAACTATCGACTAATGGGCTGCCGGGAGATATTTTTTTGTTCACTTTGTATGTGAATAGCGAGTTTGGAAACAGTGGAATTTATGGAAACAATTATTACGAAGCCAAAAGCTTCGTCTATCTGAGGAGTGTGAGTGGACCCGAAAAAGTTTCTGTCTTTTTGCTCACATCAACAGATATCATATAATAATAAGTACCTGCAGGTAATCTACTTCCGTTCAAGGTTCCATTCCATGGGATGCCGTAACCAACAGAATGAAAAACCAATGATCCAAAACGGTTATACACGCTTACAATTTTGTTATTATAAAAAGCCAGGGCCGAAATTTCCCATGAATCGTTTACACCATCCCCATTTGGCGTAAACGTATTTGGAATTGAGATAGATAGCGGAAGAGGTGTAATAGTAAGAACACCAGGCACATAACTTATGTCATAATTAGGCGATGCGGCCCCGCTGGCAGTTATGATGTATTGCCCTACGGGTGATGTTGTTGTGGCAGTAGTAATAACCATGGGTTGGGTTATTAAATTTGCGGCCGTTTCGCCATTTACAAAGCCTGTGTAACTTACGGTTAAGACCGGGTTGCCGGTTCCAAAAACCTTGGTCTTATCATTAGCTACTATACTTAATGGAGCAGCATTTACATAACTTAACGGCATAATCATGTTGGTGTTAGTGATACCGGCGCTGCTAAGTAATATATTGCCTGCATAATTACCCACTACACTTAAAGCAGATAACCGGATGTAGATTTCACTTGCAGCAATGGTTCCGCCGCTGCCAATAACTACCGTTGGATAAAACTGAATATTGTTTGTACTTACTTCAAAACCAGTTGGTGGTGTTACTAAAATCCCTGCCGGTAAACCATCGCCAGACACTATGAAACTTATAGATGATGACGCGGTGCCATAGATGGTCTTTAATGATGTCAAAGTCCCCGTTGCTGTAATGGCAATCGGCGGTTGAACGATGATATTTCCACTTGTATAAGTAATATTGTAATTACTTGTATTAAATGTACCGCCTACTGCAGATGATGGTATTACCGATCCCTGGTATAACCCAGCCGGATCAGTTGCTGCCGATCCGGCGCCATAATTAAGAGTGACACTTCCAATCGTTTCCTGGTTTTGTAATCCGGTTGGTGTGAACGCCATTGATCCGGAAACCCCGTTTAAGGTTGAACCATAAGTTTTATTAACATCGTTAGCCCGGATAGTTAAAGCTGCCGGACTAATTATGCTATTCGGAACAGGCATATTTATATTGGTCGCCCCATTGCTGCTCAAAGTAATATTACCCGAATAACTGCCAGAATTGGCAACTCCGGTCAACCTGAAATATACCGGTATATCGGTTACGCTGCCCGCCGCGCCAATGGTGACTGTGTTGGCAAAGGTGATATTATCAATACTTACTTCAAAGCCCGATGGCGGCGTAACCACAATGCCGTTAGTTAAATTTTTGCCCGACACCAAAAAACTGGTTGATGACGAAGGCGTACCGTAGGTGGTGGTTAATGCTGCCAGGTTGCCTGAAGATGTTATGTTTGGAGAGGGATTAACCGTAATGGTGAAAGTAACAGGAGAACTGTTGCAGCCAGGACCCGCCGAAATAAAATTTCCCGGTGATTCAACAGAAGTTCTTACGTCAATTGTATTTATTACCTTATTGGTTGCCGTGTTGATCACCGAAACGCTGTTTGAAGCTGCATTTGCCACAAACACCCTGCTTCCATCAGGGCTTACAGATATCCCATAAGGATTTCCGCCCATGTCAATTGTTTTAATTACAGTATTTGTTGTCGTATTTATTACCGAAACCGTTCCTGGGGAAAAATTTGAAACATAAACAAAACGGCCATCGGGAGTTACGGTTATACCCTTAGGATTAAGACCCACTGTGATATTAGACAATATGCTGTTGGTGGATGTATTAATAATTGAAACAGTGTTTGACTTGAGATTTGTTACGTATAATCTACTACCGTCAGGATTCAATGATAGTTCAAAGGGGAATGGACCCGCTGCGATTGTTGTTATTGTTGTATTTGTTTTTAAATCTACGACAGTTACCGTGTTTGATGAGTAATCGGTAACATACATTTTGCTACCATCAGGACTTATTCTCGCGGCCCATATATCTGATGTTACGGAAATATTATCCACAACGGTATTTGATGCCGTACTGATAACGGATATGTTGCCGGCATTATGATTTACAACATACACCTTGGTCCCATCGGGGCTAACAGTAACTCCTATAGGATAAAACATTACAGGAATTGTAGCAATAACGGTATTGTTTTTAGTGTCAATCACCGAAACTGTATCATCCACCCCGTTTGTTACATATACTCTGCTACCATCAGGACTAACTGAAACATATTCTGGTCTGACTCCTACTGTTATTAAACCTACAACTACATTTGTTGCCATATTAATTACAGATACCGTGTTACTTTGTATATTGGCTATATACGCAAACCCTGCCAGTCCAGGCGTAGCTGTAATAGTTGCTTTAATGGGAGTGTTACCCGTGTTAATCGCAGTAAACGAAGGTATATCTCCTGTCCCCGTTGCAGGCAAGCCTATGCCTGGTGTATTGTTTACCCAATTGTATACACACCCCGTTCCGGCAAAATTAATAGCTGTAGTAGCAGATCCATTAGTAACTATTTGATTTTGTCCCTTTGCTTTAGTAAATAAAAAGAGAAGAGATATGGAAAGATTTAGATAAAGTATAAGTTTATTCATTCGTGCATAATGCATGCTAAATCGTTACTTAGCTTTTATTAAGGCTAAGTAACTGTAGCTTGGCACTATGTGTTCAAATATATCAGATAAATAGTACTATTTAAAATAATTTAAACTGGGCAAATTGACTGCGCGGTGGCTCTTAATCTTTGTATCAACAAAACAAAAAAGGAGGTTCACAATGAAATTCAACTTCTTGAGCAAATTAAAAACCCATATCGTTAACCGGGCGGGTAACAAAGCGTTTACGCTGCCATGGGTGCCGCAAGTACCATAACCAGGAATATCTTCAATTTTTGATACCTTTTCTAATAACTCGTTTACCACTTTTGGTAGTCGGTCGAATGTTAATATTTCCATAACAGCTTTTTTTAATCGTTATGGAGACAAAATTATTTTACGATGCCGCCCAACACCCTGGGGTTTATCCGACCCGGGCAGCAAAAAAATAAAAATAACGGCAATAAAAGAGAAAGTGTAAAGCTGAAACTACCGCCAAGTGGCAAAAAAAACAAGGGATGTTTTTGAATTATTGAACCAAACAGGCGTTCAAAAAACCATGTAATTGTTGAAAAAAGTCAGGCGAAAAAAAATCCCCACTCGCCAGAGTGGGGATAAATCATTGATTTTATTGCTCCTGAGGCTGGGCTCGAACCAGCGACCCTCTGATTAACAGTCAGATGCTCTAACCGGCTGAGCTACTCAGGACTATTTTTCCGTTTGGAGTGGTGCAAAAGTATAATTTCTGCGGTAATTTCGCAATATTTGCGCAAAAAAAATTTAAAATATTTTACATGAGTTTGTTAGTTATTGGTACTGTGGCATTTGACGCAATTGAGACCCCCTTCGGAAAGACAGATAAAATCGTCGGCGGGTCGGCAACCTTCGCAAGTTTGGGCGCATCTTACTTTTTTGATGATATAAATATTGTTGCAGTGGTGGGCGATGACTTTCCGCAGCATGAGATTGAAGACCTGAACAAGCACAATGTGGATACCGAAGGCCTGCAAATTAAAAAGGGCGAGAAATCGTTTTTCTGGAGCGGCAGGTACCATAACGATATGAACAGCCGTGATACTTTGATTACAGAATTGAATGTTCTGGCCGATTTTGATCCTATTATCCCCGAATCGTACCAGGATTGCGAATACCTGATGTTGGGCAACCTGTCTCCGCAGGTACAGCAAAGTGTTATCGCGCGCCTTAAAAACCGCCCTAAGCTTATTGTAATGGATACCATGAACTTCTGGATGGATATTGCGCTGGATGAATTGATGAAAACTTTGAAGCTGGTTGATGTACTAACTATCAATGATGCCGAAGCCCGCCAGTTATCAGGCGAATTCTCGCTAGTAAAGGCCGCCCGGAAAATTTTAACAATGGGCCCGCAATACCTGATCATTAAAAAAGGTGAGCACGGCGCTTTGCTTTTCCATGAAGATAAAATATTCAGCGCCCCCGCACTTCCGTTAGAGGAGGTTTTTGACCCCACAGGCGCAGGCGACACGTTTGCCGGCGGGTTTATCGGCTACATGGCCAAAGCAGGCACGGTGAGCTTCGAAAGCATGAAAAACGCCATCATCTATGGCTCGGCCCTGGCATCATTCTGCGTTGAGAAGTTTGGATCTGAAAGATTAAGGAACCTGACACAGGAAGAAATTGCCGCCCGCATAGCCCAATTTGTGGGATTGGCTAAGTTTGAGATATAAAGAGCCAGCCCCTCCCAAACCCTCCCCGGAAGGGAGGGCTTTAAATATCATCCAAAAGTCTCCCCTTCCGGGGGAGATTTAGAGGGGCCTGGACTTAGCCTACCCACTTTCTCAAACTTTTCAAATACAGTTTCGGTATGCGGCGCATCGGCAAGCTCGGGTGTCAAATCCTGGCCGGCCCAGTGCTCGTAATGTTTTCCGTTTCGCCATAGGCGGCTTTCGGTTACATCGTATATAATACCTTTATAGGCCACCCAAATCAAGGGCTTATCCTGCCCGTTGCGCAAGGCTAATTGCGATTTAGTATATTCAGGCAGATTGGTCATCAGTTTTTTTTCTTGTTTTAAAGTACTCAAAAAAGCCGATATTCATAAGTAACAGCGCCATTAGGTAAAAATGATCTTCTATGGGAATAGTCCCTACCCTTTTGCCCATGTTTTGGCTATTGTTATATATAACCACCGGGACGGACGTTAAAATTCCGTTGACGATATAAAAAGGGACCAGCGCAACTACATATGCCAGGTAAAACCGACTAAGCCACCTTGCCGTAATTACATATTGAAGTATTAACAACAAAACAAGCAAAAGCCCAAAAGTAATTGCTGTATAAATTCTATCATAATAAAATATAAGCCCCAAAACAGAAAGCATAACTACCAGGCTACTAATGATACTGGTTAACCGGGCATCTATTTGCCATTTTACGTAATAATTTAAACAGGCATAGATAAAAATACATGCAAACGGCACGGTTAAAAAAAAGAGTACTTCTTCTAATGGCAAACCCCAAAATGTAACACCGATAATATATTGCGGGTTGAATGACCATACACCTTTTATGGTAAACAGTACATCCCAAAACAAAAAGAAAAGACCGGTTACGGCCATGCCCGGCCATATATATTTCCAGCTTTTATAAAAATGAATTTTCTTATCAAACGATAACATAACCGGGAAAAATACCGTCAATACATTGATGACCAGGTAAGTGTATTTCACTTTAATTCGGCTAAGTGTTTGTTCAGATTTTCATTTTGCGCTGGAGTGCAACGTTTGGAATTCAGCAGAAATTTGATGATGGCTATAGTTAAGTCCTTATCGCCGGTGCCATAGTTCTTTTTATCTAGCTGAGTAATAATTTCATCACGGTCTGTAAGCAAATCCTTGTTAAAGCCTAAAAAACCTGGCACATTATGCTCAACGGAGAAGCGCAAAAAACGGATCTCGATATTATGCGGATCGTTATTTACAGCTGTTTTGTAGGTAGCCTCGGCATTATTCAGGTGCTTTACTTTCATATAAGGGTTCCAGCTGAGCTTTGCCTTGCATGCCGATAAAGTGGCCAGGTACGCGGTAATAACCCCCGCAGGTTTCCTGATTGCCGCCAGGCTTTTGTATAATGAATCGGTTGTTTTGCTGCTATTCATGCATACCACCAGCAGGCTGCGGATATGTCTCAGGTTAGGCTCATCTGCGTGGGCAAATCCGGTATTAAACCATAGGAAAAAAGCAAAGGCGAATAAAAAGATACGTTTAGTCATTCAATAACATTTAGTTTTTGTTGTGATGCCGCCTTAATATCGAAGCCAATTTTGTTGGTATCAGTACTACTGAACTCCAAACAATTATTATCGTAAAACTTGATCACCATAGCTAGGGCGTACCCAAAAGTACAAATTGTAGCCTGTATTGTTTTTTATCGGTATAAATACCCGCCATTTAGCCAGAAAAGATTGTCGTTTTGCGCTGATAAGCATCGTGTCGGGTTAATGTCGGGTATAAATACAGCCGGATTTATTGTACCTTAATCGGGTTAATTATAACATTGCCCAAGAATTTTATCAAATTATGCAACAACCAGCCTTAGGTAAAAAGATTGCTAAGCTCAGAAAAGCCAAGGGCTTAACACAGGAAGAACTTGTTGAAAAATGTAATTTAAGTGTACGTACACTACAACGGATAGAAGCCGGCGAAGTAACACCACGGAGTTACACCATAAAACTAATTTTTTCTGCTCTTGGCCATGTGGCCTATGAGCCCACGCAAAGTTTAGCCGAAAAATTAAGTAAAGCCTGGCAACCCGCAATAAACGAGATTCAAAAATTCTGCAGTTACTTAATTGATTTATTTAATTTAAAAACCAATGCAATGAAAAAATTAACCATTTTATCTATTTTCTTTTTAACACTTTGCACCATTATCTTTTCGGCTTGCCTCAGTACAAAAAAGGTTATCACCGACCAAAATGCGTTGGTTGGTACCTGGCAAATAATGCGCAACGGCATTCCTGATACCACTTATGATAATAAGGCAGGACAAATAAGGTACAAAACCATTACAGACAGCAGGTTTATAGTTACGGATATACAATTTGCAAAGAAAGAGGTGTACGCTGCTTTTGCAGGATCGTATACGTTGGATGAAAAAAATAAAACTTACTCGGAATTGGTTGAAGCAGCCGGAGGTGGATATACACAATATATGAACGGAAAAATAGGTACTTATAAATATCGCATCACAGATTCATTATGGTATATAAAAGGAAACGGGTATGATGAGGTCTGGAAAAGAGTAAAGTAGTTTGGTTAAGCCGCTATACTAAACTTATTTGGCTAAGCGCAGATAATCGTCCTAAACAAAAAACCCGCCTCATCGGCGGGTTTTTTCTATATGTATGATTATTTGGTTGAGTTTATTATTTAATTTTCTGCGTAAACCGGTTTGGTAATGCCGTTATCATAAGCTTTCAGGTTTTTCTTCAGCAACTTGCGCGCAACGTGAATGCGGGTTTTTACGGTACCAATGGGAATATCCAGATGATCGGCAATTTCGTGATACTTATGCCCTTCAAAATACATGGTAAACGGAACATAGTAATCTTCGGGCAGCCTATCTAAAGCTCTTTTAATGTCGTCCATCACAAACTTGGCTTCGCCCTGGTTTTTTGTTGAACTAAATACCAGGTTTGGAGATGAAATTTCGTCGCTTTTGGTAACAAATGTGCTCATTTTAACAAAACGGCGATAGTTGTTAATAAATGTATTTTTCATGATGGTGTATAGCCATCCTTTTAAATTAGTACCTTCTTTAAACTTATTGTAATAAGTTATGGCCTTCAACATTGTATCCTGAACAAGGTCGTTAGCATCGTCTGCGTCATGCGTAAAATGTAAGGCATATGATCTTAATGAAGTTGCCTGGCGCAGTACAAGGGTGTTAAACTCAATCTTTGTCATTTTGTTAAAGTTTTGTGTTAACAGTTAGGCAAGCATAGTGCCAGTACTGTATTAAATTCAGCACAAAACCAGTTGCCGGCCTCAAAAACCGGCAAACAAAACAGTTGTGTAAATATTACACTTATATAACAATCAACAACCTGCCTGTCAAGCCATTAAATACAACTAACACAAGCAGCCTTTAGAATTTAAAAGCAACGTTTCCTGCAAAAAAATTATTGAAAACAAATAAAAACAAAATCGAAGATTTAGTTAAAATTTAAATTTTTAACTAATAATATTCACCTCGCGTTGTAGCATAACGCCAAATTTAGCGTACACACTGTCTATAATTTGCGACGAAAAGTTGTACACTTCTGCTCCCGTGGCCCCGCCGTGGTTTACTAATACCAACGCCTGGTTCATCCATGTTCCGGTGCGGCCAACGGTTTTTCCCTTCCATCCGCACTGCTCAATAAGCCATCCGGCGGCTAATTTTACCTGCTCATCGGCGGCCGGATAATTAACTACATCGGGGAACTTAGCTTGTACAACTTCAAATTCCTGCCGGCTGATCACCGGGTTTTTAAAGAAACTACCAGCATTACCTATAGTTGTAGGATCGGGCAGTTTAGATACCCGGATATGCGATACTACCTGCGATACATCTTTTATAGTGGGCGATGTGATGCCCCGAGTGGTCAGCTCCTGCCCTATGGCACCGTACTGCGTATTAATGTTGGGGATAAGCGATAAATGAAATTTAACCGATACAATAATATACTGCCCCTTCAGCTCGCTTTTAAAAACACTTTCGCGGTAGCCAAATTTACAATCGGCTTTGCTAAACGTTTTAAAAGTGCCTGTAGCTATTTCAAAAGCACTGCAGCTCACAAACGCATCTTTTAGTTCCACGCCATAGGCGCCTATGTTTTGAATGGGCGATGCACCCACCGAACCAGGGATAAGGCTCAGGTTTTCAATCCCGGCATACCCGCGGGCAACGCAAAAGTTCACCAAATCGTTCCATACCTCGCCGCCGCCCGCCTCCACAAACACATCGTTGTGGCTAATGCGGTGTTCAATGCCCCGGATATTCATGCGGATAACCAGGCCGTCAAAATCTGTAACCAATAACAAATTGCTGCCTCCCCCTAAAACCAATCGTTCGGTTTGTTGCCATTGCGGGTCGGCAAATAGTTCAACCAGGTCATCCTGGTGGGCTATTTCCACAAAATAACGCGCCTGGGCATCTATGCCGAAAGTATTAAAGTTTTTAAGGGATACGTTTTCTTGTATTTGCAGCATGGGGGTTGATTTTTAACAATTAGTCTGTTTTTCAAAGGCGTTAAAGAAGGTTTCACCGTTTCGGATGTCGGAATTTCGATTTCGGATTTGTCAGGGGCGAATTTCGGAATTTTAATTAACATGAAATGCATGCAAAAGTTGCCATTTCGGTTTAACATGCATGAGGTAGTTGCCTGCTTAACCGCACAAAACATACGTAGAATCCCCTTTTTGGTGCCCTAACAATACAAATTTACCTGTTTCCTTTTACATTTAGAAATCGTCATTTTTTCATGCATAAACAGTTACAAACAGGGCAATAAAGCGTCACTTTTCAGCAACAAATGCGCTATTTATTGATACAAAAATTACATTTATTAACACAAAAAAACAATGAAATTTTTTTTGCGCAAAATTCCTGAAAAAGCAGCCTAAAAAAATCGGTTATCCTGGTAAAAGAGAACAATTGCCTACTCATTCCAGGGCAAATACTTTACCGTGTTGGCAACCTGTAATGTTGGTGATCCCAAATTCAATTGTTCGCCATTTAATACGCGCTCATATAAGCGTAGATATTTTTGCACCATGGTATGTACCATAAAGTTATCCATAGCATACTCATAACACAACCGGTTGCTGAATTGGTCTATCGCCTTAAGTCCGTTTACCAGGTCCGATTTACTGTTACTTAACAGCCCAACTTCAGCCGGAACCAGTTCGGGCAGCGATCCGTATGGCGTACCTAATACGGGGCAGCCAAAATACAGGCTTTCAATAATAGCCAGGCCAAAAGGCTCGTGCCATAAAACGGGGAACAACAATGCCTTGGAAGTATTTAACACGACCGCCTTTGCATCGTTATTAACCATGCCCTTAAACCGCACATTCAGGTTCGGTGTAAACCGCAGCCCCATTTTTAAATTGAGCCGTGTACCGCCCAATACAATCAGTTTATTGCTGCTTTGGCTGGCTATATCAATAGCGCCTTTTACGTTTTTAACCTTCCAGGCTGCCTTGGCCAGGAAATGGGCTTGTGTCCGCTTTTTCGACAGATCGGGCTTGTGGTAATCGTCCGGGTCGAGGCCGTGGTGTACAAAAGCTTCGCCGCCGTAGCGCGATGCCTGGTTGGCAGATACAAATACAGAGTTTCGATTTAGCTGCTGCCCAAAGCCGGGATTATCATGTACATTAATCAAATAGGGTTTCTTGCTAAACCCATTTACCTGGAAGTGAAAGTGTACCACATCTACATCGTCGGGCACCTGCAGGTTAATGTCAACAGCTGGGTCATAAAACAATACTTTGGCAAAAGGACAGGTTGAACCGGGCGCAACAAGATAGGTTACCGTATGCCCCAGGCGGCTAAGCTCTTTACCCAGCCACCAGATAACACGTTCGGTACCGCCATATTTAGGGGCGGGGATCCGGGTGTTATTTACTATTAATATCCTCATTTGAAAATGCAAGCGCCCGAATTTCGGAATTTAAATCGGATTGTTTTACTTTAGTACAACTTCGTTAAAACCTTATACTTATCAATATTTACATGACCGAACCGCAACCAAACAAACTAAAGTTTTTCCTGAGTAAATATGCCGGTGTGCTTGTAGGTGCTTTATATGGCCTGGCAATTCGTTTCGCGTTCGGCTATCCTGGACACATAAAATTCCAATTCACCGATTTGTTTTCTATAACGTTTGTATGGATAGTACCTGTTATTATTGGCATAACACCAATGCTATTTGCCAGCCGGGACCAATTATCGCGAAACAGTTACAAGGCAATGACTCCCCTGGTAACCGTATTTGTTTTTTTTATATTTTGCTTCATAACCCGTATCGAAGACCTGGTATGTATCATCATTATAAGTATTCCATTTTTAATTGGTGCAGTATTAGGCGGTCTGATTTTTGGCGAACTATTATTCAGGTATAAAGAACGGCGGAACACCATATACTCCATATTGCTGGTACCATTTATAGCGGGATTTATTGAAGAGCAGTTTAAAATACCCACAGGTATTTACCATATTAATACAACCATTGTTGTTAATGCTACTCCGCACGATATATGGCAGCAGGTGGTACGGGTAAAACAAATTAAAAAGGAAGAGTACGCAAAAGGATTTTTCAATTATGCAGGCATTCCCCGGCCACTTTATGCCGAGCTTGATAAAGACACCATTGGAGCTACCCGTACCGGCCATTTTGAGGGCGGATTAAAATTTATTGAAACCGTTGACCATTGGGAAAAGGATAAAAAAGTATCCTTCAATATCAGCGTAATCCCATCATCCATCCGCAATACAGTTTTTGATAAACATATTTTAACAGGCAAGCACTTCAAATTCCTGAATGCCTCATACACTTTAAAGCCATTGGGGAACAATAAGACCGAGCTTTGCCTGTCATCTTCCTATCGCCTGGATACCCGGATAAACTATTACGCATCTTTTTGGGGAAACTCCCTGCTATCCGACTTTCAACAACGCTTATTAGACGTTGTAAAACATCGATGCGAGCAAAAAAAGCAATAAATGTCAATACAAAGTGCCAATTCGTTAAATTTTCAATATTTAAAATACAATTAATAAACTTTTTTAATTATTTTAGGAACTTCATTGACTTTTTAACGATCCATAACAAATGACATCCATTACAAAGCCCGAAATGCAGGCTCAAAAGAAAACCATTGTAAGCCCGGTAATAATCATCGGCGTTCTATTCTTCATTTTCGGGTTTGTAACCTGGCTAAACTCGGTACTGATACCGTATTTAAAAATAGCCTGCCAGTTAAACAACCGCGAATCGTACCTGGTAGCAAGCGCGTTTTACATTGCTTACCTGTTAATGGCCAAACCATCGGCCTGGTTACTTAAAATATTCGGGTTTAAAAATGGTATGGCTGTTGGGTTAGTCATTATAGCCGTTGGCGCGCTAATTTTTATACCTGCCGCTTTAACGCGTACCTATGCCATCTTTTTAATTGGCTTATTTGTACAAGGCAGCGGGCTTGCGGTTTTACAATCGGCATCAAACCCCTATATCACTATAGTTGGCCCGCCCGAAAGTGCAGCAAAGCGTATCAGTGTTATGGGTATATTTAACAAATTTGCCGGTGTATTGGCACCTATAGCGCTTGGGGCTGTGGTTTTAAACAACATTGATGCTTTTAATACCAATCTTGCCAAATTAGATATTGCTCAACAAACAGCCGAGCTTAACGAATTAGCATCAAGGGTAATATTGCCTTATGTATTAATGGTGGTTGTATTAGCCATATTGGCGGTACTTATTTACTTTTCTGGCCTGCCCGAAATTGATACCGATCATGAGGACGAAACTGTAGCTGCCGCAAATTCGGGCAAAACAAGTATTACGCAATTCCCGCATTTAATATTGGGGGTGATAGCCCTGTTTTTTTACGTGGGTGCCGAAGTTATTGCCGGCGACTCGATAATTGGTTACGGCACAGCACATGATATTCCTTTATCAACAGCACGATATTTTGCATCGGGCACGCTTGCATGTATGGTGATAGGATATATAGCCGGAATAGTGTTTATTCCTCGATTCATCTCCCAGCAAAAAGCTTTGGTGTGTTCGGCAATTTTAGGTGTAATACTAACAGCGGTTGCGCTGTTTACCCCTAAATATATTTCGGTAAGCTGCATCGCGTTACTCGGTTTGGCCAACTCACTGATGTGGCCAGCAATATGGCCGCTGGCACTTTCGGGCCTGGGAAGGTTCACCAAAATTGGGTCCTCATTATTGGTAATGGGCATTGCGGGTGCAGCTGTGTTTCCGCCCATATATGGCTTGCTGGTTGATAAAGCCAAAATCAGCCACGGATTAGCGGCTGCATCCCAGTCTTCTTATTGGATTTTAGTGCCTATCTACCTGTTCATCCTTTATTTTGCAACCATTGGTTATAAAAAGGGAAAACATGTGATAGCGGTATAAACCAAAAATCTCATTTTCATCAACTAATAAGGCAGCGATATTGATTATATTGCTGCCTTAATAGTTTTATTACCTTATCCAATGAAATTAAGATTGAATTATTGGCAGTTGATTTTGTTGTTTGTTCCTTTTATTGTAGCATTTCTGTCAGCAATAATTCCATATAAAACACGGATAGCTTATCACCTAAATTCCGAAATAATAGCTATCATGATTATCGCAAGTATTTCATTAGCAATTTGCTATCAGGCATACTTATTAATAAGTTTTAACAAGAGGATAAAAGGATCAATATTTATAAGTTTTAATGCAGCTATTTCGGCTGTTTTTATGACGATTTGTACCCTATTCACTATTAAATCTGTCATATTAATGATTGTTCGAAAAACAGTTGTAACCAAAATTGTTCAGACAGAGCACCATTGGCTATTGACCTGCATATCCTTATTTTTAACACATGCCTTCATAACGTTCTTTTTAGTAAACAACATTTATCTATCCGGTAAAATAAAAAAGATCAATGATTTCGCAATGCGCGAAAATCTCCGTGATGATTTTGGAGAGCCCATGAAAAAGGTGCTGATAACGTCCTTGTTGATAATAGCAGGAAGTTTTGTGATAGTGATAGCTTACAAAGCAGTCAGCTTTAACTTATCTTTTTCAAGTAAATAAATCGCCAAACCTAACATTCGATATAAGTCAAGTCTAGCCTGCTAAACCACTTCCCCCCCCCACCACCAATAACCCAAACTCTTCCGCGCTATGCTTCTCCATCGATTTATGGCGAATTTTGTGCGCACTGCGAATCTCGATTAGGTACAGTTGCAAAAAGGCAAATATGTTACTGAAATCTTATTTCATTAATTTAATAAGGCAGCGATATTGATTATATTGCTGCTATTATTGATTTTCACCTTATCCGATGAAATTACGATTGAATTACTGGCAGCTGATTTTGTTATTTGCACCGTTTTGGGTACTGGTATTTTCAAGCCTGCTGCCACTTTATTTACGGGAAAAATACCATTTAGATTTAAAAGCTTTTAGCGCTATAATAGCGATCGATCTATTCCTCGCCGTTGGTTACCAGGCTTATTTGGTAATCCTTTTCAACATCAGGTTAAAGGGCACTAAATGGATGATAATACATACCCTTATTCCGGTAATATTTGCAGCAGTTTGCGTAATGGCTGCCGTCGCCTTTATGGTACACGGTTCCGAAAATCATAAACTACTCAGCGGGCCGGTACAAAGGTCAAAGACCAGTTCAACATCGGGCATATTATTTATTTTTATACTGCATATGCTTATTACCTTCTTTGTGGTAAATAACCTGTATGTATCCGGAAAAATAGCAAAGATCAAGAATACATTATTGCGCGAAAACCTTGCGGCAGAATTTGGTGAGCCTTTAAAAAGAATATTTATAGTGTCACTATTAACAATAGCCGGAAGCCTTCTTTTGGCTGCAGTTCTCGGGATTATTCGCGCAAGGTATTTTAATAGTTAAGAGAGTCATTCGTTGCAAACAATCTAATTTCATAACTCAACAAGGCAGCGATATTGATTGTATTGTTACCTAATTAACTTAAAACTTATCCATGAAAATACGATTGAATTACTGGCAGCTGATTTTGTTGTTTTTGCCCTTTATAGTAGGCTTCCAACTGTTTCATGTTCCTTACACCTCTGCAACGGTATATATAATAACCAAGAGCACATTAAACCTGCTTCTTTATATTAGTCCATGTTTTATAATAGGTTACCAGGCTTATTTAGTCATCAATTTCAATAAAGTAATCAAGGGTTCAAAGTGGATGACAGCAAACATTATAATTTCTTTAGTTTTCACACTTCTGAATTTTACCTATCTGATGATAACCACCTTACTTAGGTTGCCATATTTAAATAGTCGCCTTGGCCCCATTGAGCAGGCCGATTTTGGTTTTATATCTAACCTCAGCATAATATTTTTTCTGTACTCGATAATTACCTTTTTTATAGTAAATAACATATACGTTACCCGGCAAATAAAAAAAATACCCGATGATAGTTTGAGAAATCAACTAAACCTTGATTTCAGGTTACCTATGAAAAAGTTGAGAAACATGGCGTACATTGTTGTAGCGAGTATGTTATTATTATCGATGGTTATTGATATTTTTGTTTACGGAGTAATTCCAAATCAGGACTAGTTTTTAGAATTTAAAATCCCCGGCAGCTAAATTCTGCCCATTCAAAAAATTCGTTTAATTCAGGTTCAGACACAATTCCTCCGTCAAAACAAAAAAGCAGAAACAACCTAAATTGCCTCTGCTTTTTTTTTAACTGCAAACTCAAAATTGCCAACCGGCAACTATATATGTATCGCTCTATTCTCCGTAGCTGCCAAACAAGCCTCGCGCATAGCCTCTGTATAGGTTGGGTGGGCATGGCTGATCCGGGCGATATCCTCTGCCGATGCACGGAACTCCATCGCAACCACAGCCTCGGCAATCATATCTGCTGCACGGGGGCCAATCATGTGTACGCCTAAAATTTCGTCGGTAGTGGCATCGGCCAGTACTTTAACAAAACCATCCAAATCACCGCTGGCACGTGCACGGCCGCTGGCTTTAAAGGGGAACGATCCTGTTTTATATTTTACACCGGCTGCTTTCAGCTGCTCTTCTGTTTGGCCAACGGCTGCAACTTCGGGCCAGGTATATACCACACCGGGAATCAGGTTGTAATCAATATGCGGTTTCTGGCCGGCAATAATTTCGGCAACCAAAGTACCTTCATCTTCTGCCTTGTGGGCAAGCATGGCGCCTTTAATTACATCGCCAATGGCGTAAACACCTTTAACGCTGGTTTCCAGGTGATCGTTAACCGTAATTTTACGGCCACGTTCTTCAACGGTGATGCCAATTTTATCTAAACCTAAACCATCGGTATAAGCTACACGGCCTACGGCTACCAGGCAATAATCGCCTTTTAACTCTTGCTTCTCGCCTTTTGGCGTATCAAAAGTAACGGTCACTTCTTTACCTTTTACGGTAGCGCCGGTTACTTTATGGCCCAGGTAAAACTCCATGCCCAATTTGGTCAGCACTTTTTGCAGTTCGCGGCCAAGGGCTTTATCCATAGTTGGGATAATGCCATCCATAAACTCAATTACAGATACTTTTGCGCCTAAACGGGCATATACCGAACCCAGCTCCAGGCCAATAACGCCGCCGCCAATCAACACCAGGTGCTTAGGCACTTCGGTGAGCGACAAAGCCTCGGTTGAGGTAATGATGCGTTTTTTATCAATTTTTAAAAATGGCAACGCCGATGGTTTTGAACCGGTGGCAATAATTACATTTTTACCGGTTATCTCGGTTTCGGTACCATCAGCTTTTTTAACGGTGATGGTGTTTTTATCTTTAAATGATCCTACACCGTAGTGGGTGTCAATCTTGTTTTTCTTCATCAGGTAGCTAATGCCGCTGGTATTGGCATTTACTACTTCCTGCTTGCGTTTTACCATCTGGCCAAAATCGATGCCTAAATTTTCAAGCTTAATACCATGGGTAGTAAAAGTGTGGGCAGCATTATGGTAATGTTCGGACGAATCAAGCAGGGCCTTTGATGGGATACAGCCCACATTAAGGCATGTACCGCCAAGGGTACTATATTTTTCGACGATAGCGGTTTTTAAACCCAATTGGGCGCAGCGTATAGCGGCTACATAGCCACCCGGGCCCGAACCGATAACGATAACATCATATTGCATAGTATTTTGTTTTATAGGACGGCAAAGTTAGTGGGAATTATTGAATTACTGAATTATTGAATTAGTGATTTAGTGAGTTAGTTGGCGAATTAGTGAGTGAGTGTCTGAAAAAAATAAAGCCTGGGCCTGTGCGATTCCGTCCTTGGAAAGGAGGAGGTAGAGGTTAAACCAACCACTCAAATCGCTTTTATACTCGTCGCTCGTATAAACCCCTCCCTGCCTTTGCGCTCAATTCCAACGCACCACTCCCGTGGGAGGGAATTGAAAAAATAGCCCCCGGAAGCCGGAAACTCCTCGTCTTCCTAAAACCGTCAGCAGAACAGCTTCTGGCGAAAACGGGCAAAACAATGTGGGGCTGTGCGGCTGCAGGGCATAGGAAGTTTTTGCATGAGCGTAGGACTAAGCGCGCCGGGGCAAAATAATTCCAGCCCAGGTTTTGACCATTTTGCAGGGCAAAGGCCCCGAGCGCAAAGAAGCATTTCTGCTGACAGCCGTTTGGTTACTTTGCGGCTTCAAAGTAACAGCCCTCCCGCGGCAACTGAGCGGGCCAATCTTGTCGCTTTCACTAAATAATTTTGTAATCTACAAAACATGAATTATGACGTTACTACACCATCGGTTATGAAGATAGCTGACATAGCTTTTTTGCTAAATCGTTCCCCGAAAAGTAAAAAGTTCATTAAACCCCTCCCTGCCTTTGCGCTCATTTCAACCGCACCCCTCCCGTGGGGAGGGAATTGAAAGACTAAGCATCTTACAAAACTAAAACTCACAATACTTATCAGCCCATGCCTTAATCAACGCCACCCTGTCTTTGATAAACCTTGGCCCAAAAAACGGATTCGACCAATCATCAAAATGTTCATGCTGAAAGCCGAGGTAAAAAATCCAGAAGCCAACGCCAAGGTAGGGAATAGCCTTTAGCTCATCATCGCTAACCGGTCTTGTTTCCCGGTATGCCGCCACAAAAACAGCGAACATCCGTTGGGCTTCCTCATCGGTTAACTTGCCTGTATACACATGCATAAAAAAATGGACGAAGAACGACATCAGGTCGTTAACAAGAAACCCTTTGCCCGCGAAGTCGAAATCGAAAAAAGTTAAACTTCCGCCGGCATCAAAGTGGAAATTCTTGGGCAAAAAATCGTACTGGCAATAGCCGTAGCTAAAGTTAGCGGTATCCAACGAACTTAGCTTTTGAGCAACCTTAACCGCAATGTCTTTTATATAAGCATACTCATCTGGCAGGTCATTAAACGCAGGTTCAAAACTTTTTATGGGATTGATAAGCGTAGTTTCAATACTATATTCCCTACGGGGATAACTAAGTTGAACAACCGAAGTAATGTTGTGAACCTTAGCCATCTGGCACCCAATGGTTTTTAGCTGCCCGTCGTTTAAATCCATTACAGGGGCGCCTTCAGCGTACGAGAACAGGATGCCATAGCGGGTACCCTCAGGCGCGTCAAATTGCTGCAGTTGGCTGCCATTGATAGCTGTTATTGGATAAGCTACACTTGCGCCGCCATTTTCCAACAAGTTAAGCAGTTCCACCTCTGCTTGGATTTCATCGCGCGAGCGGTGTTGTTCACGGTAGATTTTTAAAACATATCTGGCATCAATAGCTTCGATGATATATGTATCGCTAACCCCGCGCAATAAAAACCTGCAATTAATTAGCTTCAAGCCATAGGCAACTTCGATATAACTTTTTAATGCAATCGCCGATAAGGTAGAATATTGTGCCGGAAAATGTGCCATAGTTTTAAAAATGAAAAGGGGCTGCAATGATACGAAAATGAACAATGCCGGCGCAAAGTTTATCCTATTTTACAGGAAAATCGCGCTTAAACCTTTTCACCTCATTTAATAGAATTTTTAATACTGAGATGGGTAACCCCTACGGGGCATAAATGAAATCCAGATAAATATTGCTACAAACTGGTAGCCTCTACGAGGCATCACAGACAAGACTATTAAAGGCGCTTGCCTCGTAGAGGCTACCTGTTTGTAGAAAAATGTCAAATGTATTTTATGCCCCGTAGGGGCTACCCATCTTTCTACAACAAATTTAAAAAGCCATTTCCCTGTCCTATTTTAGCTAACATTGGCTATTTATTAGCTGCTTCATGTAACAGTGTTGTATTAAATTATTTGTTAGCAATTATGTTGCTAAATTAGGCTGTTATTTTAAATGACCGCACCATCATTATTAATTTGCATTCCTTGTAAAATGAAGTTATTTGCTTTCTCATTTTTCTTGACAACCGCGAGAATTCAAATAAAACAGCTATTTTTTGCGGGGTTATTATTATTGTCATCAACAACGTGCTTTGCGCAGGTTGACACAACAAAATATCCTTTTGACAAAAACATATTGGAGAGGTTTTCTTACAACCTTACTCAAAATGATTCTATTATTCCTGTTTACAGCGGCGGGAAATATTGTTACATAAATTCGGTTAGCAGAAGTAAAATTACAGACCAATTATTTGATCAGGCATACCCCTTTGAAGGCAAATGTGCCTTAATAAAACAAAACGGGAAATATGGTATAATTGACAAGCAAATTAGCTATGTAATCCCTCCCGCTTTCAAGGATCCGGCTGATCTAACCGAGAAAAAAAACATAATTACCAGTACTGGCGGTACATTAGTTAAACGGTTTAATTATTATCAGGCTCGTTTTGATACTACTGCGTTTATTTTTGATGAACCGGTTGGACCACAGATTTATTTTTTTAAAGAAGGGCATAAATTTTATTACGAACTAAATGACGGCAAAAAAACGAGATCGGCTGCCATTTACGATGCCGGCTTTACATTTAATAATTACATGGCTATTGCCAATTTACGGGGCAAATTAGGAGCGCTTTACAGCAATGGTAATATTGCTGTTCCGTTTATATACAAGCAATTTGCAGGGACTAATGCAGGTAATCAATTCAATACTTTTTTTTATGCGATGAAGAAAGGACGGTATTGGCACTACTTTAACGGAGGCAAAGAATTATTTAAAAGCAAACAAAAGCCTGTATCAATGACCGAAAATGTGTTTGTTTTTAAAGACGGAGAATTATATAATTATTACAATAAAGCGGGGATTAAGGTTTTACCAAATAATTACAAGTGGATTTCTGCCAATGGCTGCCTTGCCGTCAATCAAAAAGATGAGTTTGTGTTGCTGATCCGCAAAACAGAAGAATTTATTTATTTTAATCGATACAATAATAAATGAACATAAAACAACTATATCACACCGGCCTGCTACTGTTAGCTATAACAGCGTTTTCGCTGCCGATCCATGCCAACGTAAGGTACGAGGCCCGAAAAACATTCAGGTATAATCTAAAAACTAAAAAATGGCGATTAATCAAGTGGATCATGGTTGGTTAACAGATTTTTACCGGCAAAATTTGCATTAAATTTGAAGCACCAAACCAGCACAAGATGACACACCAGGAAATACTTAGAAAAGTAGATTGGCGGGACCTGAAAAACCTGACCGTAAGAGAGATGTTAATTGAAAACAACCTGACTATTCCCTGGGCTATTGCATCCTGGGCCCTGGCATATTACGGTTATTATGTGTTAGCACTGCCGTTTTCGGCGTTTTTCTTTTTAACGGGGTTAAGGCAGGTACATAACGGGTTTCATAACTCGCTTGGCACCAACAAATTTCTAACCTGGTTTTCGTTGTACAGCAACAGCATCCTGATGATGGTATCTATACATGCTGTAAAATTCAACCACATCCGCCACCATAAGTATTGCCTTACCGAAGAAGATTACGAAGGAAAATCGGCCAATATGAGTTGGTATGGCGCCATATTTTACGGCCCAATCCATATTTTCCTTATCCACAAGGTAACGCTTCAACTGGGCAATAAAAATTACAAGCGTAATGTGCTTTTTGAGCTGGCCTCCATAGCCGCCTTTACATTTATAGTATTTTACTTTCACATTTACTTCCTGATCTATCACATCATTATCATGGTGATAGGCGAGTTTTTGATGGCATTCTTCGCGGTATGGACAGTGCACCACGATACCCACGATAGCCCCGAATTTGCACGTACCCAAAGAAGCGGCTGGAAAAATAAAATCACCTTCAGCATGTTTTATCACCTGGAGCATCACCTGTTCCCGGCCGTGCCTACCATAAAGCTGCCGGAACTGGCTAAACGGATAGACGAAGCGCTGCCGGAAATTGAAAAGAAACAAACGTTTTAAACCCTATGAGAACTATTTATTTCATCGCCCTTTTGTTTGCAGGCCAGGTTTGTTTTGCCCAGGTTAAGGTTATCAAACTGGATAAAAAAGATATTCCCGCAACTATTAAATACAATGGCCACCTAATCAACGCCGTTAAATATACCGACAACGAAGGGCAGCATTTGGTGATCACAACAGAAACCGGCATCACCCCAACTAAAAACAGTGATTCGGGCGACGGCCGAGATGCCGCTTTATATGCATACAGTTATACCATCGGCAGCAATAACCAATTTAAACTAAGCTGGCAAACCTATGATTTTATAAAAGATTGCCCGGTTGACCTGGAAGCCCAATACGTGCCCAACAGTTTTGCTGTTACCGACCTGAATAAAGACGGAAAAGCCGAAACATGGCTGATGTATACTACAGTATGCCATGGCGATGTTAGTCCATCTGATATGAAGATCATCATGCACGAGGGGATTAAAAAATACGCCGTAAGGGGAACAAAAAAAGTAAAGGTCTCTGACAAGGACTTTGAGGGTGGTAAATATACTTTCGACGAGGCCTTTAAAACCGGCCCGGAAGCATTCAGACAGTATGCTGCGGATTTGTGGAAGAAAAATTTAATGCAGGTTTGGTGATAATATAAGTTTTAAAATTGAGGATTGATAAAAATGAGGGATTGCGCGATTCCTTCCTTGGGGAAGGGGAGGTAGGGGTTAAATCAGGCGTTTAAGCGCACGAAGTTAGTCGCGCGTATAAACCCCTCCCTGCCTTTGCGTTCATTGCCAGCCGCACCCCTCCCAAGGGAGGGAAATAAAAAACTGCCCGATGATTCGGGTACTAAATACTTGAAAACCATAGTTTAATGGCAGAACATTACAACAACACATGAATATAAAACAACTATACCACACCGCGCTGCTCCTGTTAAGCACCGTGGCATTTTCATTACCTGTTCACGCCCAGCTCCTACAGGCAAAAGAAGCCTTTACCCATGCGGATAGCCTGCGCGGTAATTTAACACCTCCGCGTACCTGTTACGATATCAACTACTACCACCTGGATGTTAAATTTGATATCGCCCATAAAGCTATCAGCGGCAGCAACCTGTTTAAGTTTACCGCCACGCAGGATTTTACACTGCTGCAGTTTGATTTGTTTGCCAATCTGAGTGTAGATAAAGTAGTTTACAAAGGCAAAACACTCCCTTTTAAGCGCGATGCCAATGCCGTGTTTGTAACTTTTCCAAAAACGATTACCAAAGGCAGTAAAGATCAGTTCACCGTTTATTACTCGGGCAAGCCAACCATTGCTGTAAACGCGCCATGGGATGGCGGCGTAGTTTACAAACAGGATTCGCTTAAAAAACCATGGGTGGCTACCGCCTGCGAGGGTGTGGGTGCCAGCATCTGGTGGCCCAATAAAGATCATTTGAGCGATGAGGTTGATAGCATGCTCATCAGCATCAGCGTTCCAAAGGGATTAAAAGATGTATCCAACGGCCGCCTGCGCAAGGTTACGCCGTTAAAAAACGGTTATACCAAATTCGATTGGTTTGTGGCCAACCCTATCAATAATTATGATGTGGTAGCCAATATTGGCGATTACGTACATTTTGGCGATACCTACATGGGCGAAAAAGGCAAACTTACCATGGATTACTGGGTGCTGCCCGCCAGCCTTGAAAAAGCAAAGCAGCATTTCGGTGCCAATGCAAGGCCTATGCTTAAAGCTTTTGAACACTGGTTTGGCCCATACCCTTTTTACGAGGATGGCTATAAACTGGTAGAGACGCCACACCTGGGTATGGAACATCAGAGCGCCACAGCCTATGGCAACCATTTTTTAAACGGCTACCTGGGTTACGATATGTCGGGAACAGGCTGGGGACTTAAATGGGATTACATCATTATCCACGAAAGCGGCCACGAATGGTTTGGCAATAACATCACGGGGAAAGACCTGGGCGATATGTGGATTCATGAAAGCTTTACCTGCTACTCCGAATCGTTGTTTATTGAAGATAACTGGGGCAAAAAAGCCGGGGAGGAGTATAATTATGGTTTACGCGATGGCATCAATAACGACGGCCCCGTAGTTGGCCCCTATGATGTAAACAAAGAAGGCTCGGGCGATATGTACCCCAAAGGTGCGGTAGTACTTAACATGGTGCGCGCCATTATTAACGACGACGAAAAATGGCGGGCTATCCTGCGTGGCCTCAACAAAACTTTTTACCACCAAACCGTTACTTACGACCAGGTGGTAAATTACATTACAGAACAATCGGGCAAAAACCTGCTGCCTGTGTTTGACCAGTACCTGCGTTATAAAGATCTGCCGATACTGGAATTTGCAACGGTAAGGGGCAAATTCTGCGCCAGGTGGATAGCCAGCGTGAAAGACTTTACCATGCCGGTATTAGTCCGCGCAAAAGGCGGCGAGTATAAGTTTATAACGCCTACCACCCGCTTTACGCCGGTTGATATCGACGGGGTAAATAAGGATAATATTGAGGTGGATAAGTTGAATTTTTATGTAGGGGTGTTGGTGGATTAGTGAGTGGTTGATTGGGTTGGATTGAGTTGATTGGGTTGAAAATTTTTAAGATTATAAGTTGACAGACATATATGCAAAATAAGAACATGATTAAATACACACTCGGCCTTTTGATGGCTGGTGCAAGCTTTTTGCCGGCAAAGGCACAATTAGGCACAGTAAAAGAAAAATTTACCCGGGCCGATACTTTACGCGGATCGTTAACTACACCGCTGCGGACTTGTTACGATATCAATTATTATCACCTGGATGTGAAGTTTGATATCGATAAAAAATTCATCAGCGGGAGCGTGCTGTTTAAGTTTACCGCCGTAAGTGATTTTGACAAGCTGCAATTTGACCTTTGGGATAACCTAAAAATTGAAAAAGTAGTTTACAAAGGTCAGGATTTAAAATATACCCGCGAGTTTAACGCCGTGTTTTTAACCTTCCCCAAAAACATCAGCAAGGGCAACAAGGACGAGTTTACCGTTTATTATTCGGGCAACCCAACTATTGCCAAGCGTGCCCCATGGGATGGCGGCGTGGAGTACAACACCGACTCCTTGGGCCATGCCTGGGTATCAACCGCCTGCCAGGGTATGGGCGCCAGCGTATGGTGGCCAACTAAGGACCAGCAGGAAGATGAGGTTGACAGTGCTCTCATCAGCATCAGCGTACCAAAAGGTTTAAAAGATGTATCAAACGGCCGCTTACGCAAAGTTACCGACCTGAAAGACGGTTATACCCGCTTTGATTGGTTTGTGGCTAACCCTATCAACAACTATGATATTGAAGCCAATATTGGCGATTACACCCATTACGAGGGCATATACAACGGCGAAAAAGGCAAGCTGACCATGGATTTTTGGCCTTTAAGCTACAACCTTGATAAAGCCAAAGCACAATGGGGCCTTGATGCGCCACGCATGCTCAAAGCATTTGAACATTGGTTTGGCCCTTACCCTTTTTATGAGGATGGCTATAAACTGGTAGAAAGCCATCACCTGGGTATGGAACACCAAAGCGGCATAGCTTACGGCAATCATTATAAAAACGGCTACCTGGGCCGAGATCTTTCGGGTACGGGCTGGGGACTGAAATGGGATTTCATTGTAATACACGAAAGCGGGCACGAGTGGTTTGGCAACAACATTACCTCCAAAGACCTTGCCGATATGTGGATTCACGAAAGTTTCACCAACTACTCTGAGTCGTTATTTGTAGAAACCTTTTACGGCAAGCAGGCGGGCCAGGAATATGTACACGGCACCCGCATGGCCATCGCAAACGACAGGCCTATTGTGGGCGCTTATGGCGTTAACAAAGAAGGTTCGGGCGATATGTACTACAAGGGTGGTAATATGCTGAACATGATCCGCACTATTATTAATGACGATGAAAAATGGCGTGACATTCTGCGGGGGCTTAATAAAACGTTTTATCACCAAACGGTAACTTACAACCAGGTTGTAGACTACATTAGCAAACAAGCGGGCATAAACCTATCGCCGGTGTTCGACCAGTACCTGCACTACAAAACCCTTCCCATCCTCGAGATCATGTTCCGTGAAGGTAAAAGCTATGCCCGCTGGACCAGCACCGATGCAAAAGACTTTGCCATGCCCGTTAAAGTGCGCGTTAAAGGCGGCGATTACAAATTTATCACCCCAACCAAACAATTCAAACCTGTTGAATTAGAAGGCGCCACCAAGGATAACATTGAAGTTGACACATTTAATTATTATATTGGGGTGTTGGTGGAGTAGTTTGTTGGTGAGTGGTTGATTGAGTTGGATGAACGTTAAAAATAAAAGACTGTCATACTGAGGTATAAAATTTCACGGAATTTTGAAGGTAAAATGACATTTTTAAAATATAAGACTGTCATCCTGAGGCACGAAGGATCTCCTATGATGAAATTTGTCAGCAAGTAAGGCAATTACTCTTGAAAAGCGATAATAGATTACATAAAGTTATATTTTTCTAATAAAAAAACCAAAGCATGGCCAAGTTTTTTTATTTTCATATGCAGATCAAAAGAGGAAACAGGCGCTGCTGAGGAGCAACCTGCCAGCAATATGATCTGCTGAACCAAGGATAAAGGGTCTCTCACAAGGAGGCCTTTTTATTTATCCTGGTCATGAA